>JAAELY010000489.1 GCA_024226335.1 bacterium | reverse complement strand
TGCGACTAGAGCGCGTTGGTGAGCAGGATCCCGATGACGAAGGCGTACAGGGAGATCGACTCGATCAGCGCCAGCGCGATGATCATCGGGGTCTGGATCTGACCGGCGGCTCCGGGGTTGCGGGCGATGCCCTGCACGGCTCCCGAACCGGCGATGCCCTGGCCGATACCGCAGCCCAGGGCGCCGAGGCCGATGGCGATACCCGCTCCAAGGCCAATACCCCATTTGTAGTCTCCGCCGTCGGCCGCGAAGGCGATGTCCGGCACGAGGGCCAGGGCGACGAAGAATAGAATCATGGTTGTAACTGTGCGCATCTGAAGAATCCTCCTGGGGATTGGGAGTCGAGGTTAGTGTGCATCCTCGACAGCCTGTCCGATGTAGATGGCCGTGAGGTAGGCAAAGATGAATGCCTGAAGGAAGGCGACGAACAGCCCGAGGCCCATCATCGCCGAGGGGGCGATGAAATTGACCACGGGAAGCGACAGGAAGATCGCGACCAGCGTGTGGTCCGCGAACATATTGGCGGTCAGGCGCACCGTGAGAGACAGAAGTCTCGATGCGTGACTGATCAGCTCAATCGGGAACATCAGCGGTGCCAGCCAGGGCACCGGACCCATGAAATGCTTCAGATAGCCGCCGGCGCCGTGGTGCCGGATGCCGGCGTAGTTGTAGACCCCGAAGCTGATGGCGGCCCAGGCGAGATTCGTCTCGATGAACGAGGTCGGCCCCGTAAAGAAGGGGACCAGCCCGGTCAGGTTCGAAATCAGGATGAACAGTCCCAGGGTGCAGACCACCGGTGCGAATCTGCGCCACTCGGGTCCAATGACGGCGGCCATCTGGCCCGTCAGGCCTTCGAGGAGCAACTCGAGAATATTGCGGGGAGTGAGCTTTTCGGCCGGTACGATTCCGCGACCCTTACGCAGGCTGGCCGCCACGATTGCGCCCAGAAGCAGCGTGATCGCCAGGGTCAACAACATGGTTGCGACCGGCGCGGGCACGCCCTCGGGCAGGAAATCGAAGATGGTCGGTACGTGGGGCATTTACTCAGCTCTCCGGATTCGAATCGGTCAGTGCGCGAGCGGTACTGAGACCGTGCCAGATCACCGCTGGCACCACGGTCGAGAGTCCTACCACAAATGCGATGGGTTCGACCGGATACAAAAGGAGCAACGCGCCGACACTGCCCATTACCAATAACCAACGCATGTGAAGCAGGAACATCATAGCCGCGGAGTGACCTGAAGCTGCGAGCCCGAGCATGCCGACCACGCCCTTCTCAAGAGCCCGTAGGTTCACGATTTGGATCCCTCCGCCCAGCGCGAGGCTCGCCAGCGCGGCCTTTCCATAGGAAATGGCGCAGACGAGTGCAACTGCGAACACGAGGGCGTGTTTCTTGCCGAGGGATGACATCGCCATCTCAGGCTTCCGGACCCGGTTCTTTCGAACCCGCCGCATCATCTTGTTGCATCTGAGCTTGCTTCATGAAGCGGATCATCACGCGAACCGCAGCGGCAAAACCGAAGGCCATGAACACGAAGAGCAGCGCGGGCGAAGTGTCGAGCCAGCGGTCCAGGTAGTAGCCGATCGCCAGGCCGATCAGGATGCAGCCGCCGATCTCGAAGCCGAGTTCCAGGGCTCGGCCAGCCTGACTCGGCTGTGCGCTCGGACGGAGGGCCATGACTCAGAGCGCCTTCTTGAACGCCTTGCGCGCCGCATCCAGCGTGAGTTCGACTTCCTCGTCTCCGTGGGCCGTCGTAACAAAGGCCACTTCATAGGGCGAGGGCGCCAGGTACACGCCCTGCTCGAGCATCGCGTGGAAAAACGTCTTGAAGCGCTTATGGTCGGCCTTGCTCGCCTCTTCGTAGTTGGGAACGGGTCCGGGGTGGAAGAAAAACCCGAACATCCCGCCGACGTAGCGACATCCGAAAGGCACGCCGGCTTCTTCGGCCAGTTCGTTCAGCCCGTTCGACAATTTCTCGGAGACGGCTTCGAGTCCCTCGTATACGCCGGGCTGTGAAAGCAGACCGAGCGCGGCCGCGCCCGCGGCCGTTGCGAGCGGATTGCCAGACAACGTGCCGGCCTGGAAAACGCTGCCCTCCGGCGCGATTTCCTGCATCAAACTCAGCTTGCCTCCGTAACCGCCGACGGGAAGTCCACCGCCGATCACCTTGCCGAAGGTCGTGAGGTCTGGAATCACACCGAAGCGCCCCTGCGCGCCGCCAATCGCGACCCGGAAACCGGTGATCACCTCGTCGAAGATCAACACACTCTGATTGGCATCACAGAGTTCGCGCAGACCCGCGAGGAATCCGTCCTCGGGTAGGACCAGACCCATGTTTGCGGCGATCGGCTCGACGATCACCGCTGCAATCTCTTCGCCGCTGCGCGCAAAGCACTCGGCTGCTGCTTCCAGATCGTTGAAGGGCACGACAATCGTGTCGGCCACCGCACTCGACGGTACGCCGTCGGTTCCGGGAATGCCCAGCGTCGCTACGCCGGAACCCGCCGCGGCCAGCATGTGATCGGGATGGCCGTGGTAGCAGCCGTCGAATTTCAACACCTTGTCGCGACCCGTCGCGCCGCGCGCCAGGCGCACCGCGCTCATGACCGCTTCGGTGCCAGAACTGACCAGGCGCATCATTTCGATCGACGGCACGAGGCGCGAGATCAACTCGGCGAATTCGACTTCGGATTCGGTCGGCGCCCCGAAGCTGGTGCCGCGTGCGGCCGCGCTGCGCACCGCGTCGATGACCACGGGATGCGCGTGACCGAGAATCACTGCGCCCCACGACGATACGTAGTCGATGTAGCGGTTTCCGTCTTCGTCTTCGATGCGGGAACCACTGGCTTGCTTGATGAAGCGGGCAGTGCCGCCCACGGAACCGAAGGCCCGTACGGGGCTGTTCACACCGCCGGGAATATGCGCCCGGGCACGCTTCATCAACCTCTTGGACTTGGCGGTCTTCATGCGCTGGCGGTTTCGGAAGATCCTTCGATACCGAGTGGATCTTCTTCGCGATCGGCGATGCGCGCGATCGACATCACGCGTTCCTCGCCGGAAGTATCCATGACTCTCACGCCCTGCGTGTTGCGACCCATCGTCGAGATACCGTCGACCAGCATTCGAATGACCTTGCCACCGCTGGTGATGACCATGATCTCGTCGCTGCTACCGACCTGCAGGATTCCCACGACCTTGCCGTTTCGATCCGATGTCTTGATGGTGATGATGCCCTGGCCGCCTCGGTTCTGTTCCCGGTACTCGTCGAGCGGAGTGCGCTTGCCGTATCCCCGCTCGGTCACCGTCAGAATCGTCTTGCCCGGTTCCAGGACTTCCATGCCGACGACGGCGTCGCCCTCGCGCGTGGAGATCGATTTCACCCCAGCGGCCGCGCGACCCATGGGCCGCACCTGCTCTTCGTTGAAGCGAATCGCCTTGCCGTCTTCGGTGGCGATCAGGATCTCGGAATCGCCGGTCGTGCGCTCGGCTCCGATCAGCTCGTCGCCATCGTTGATGTTGATGGCGATGATGCCGCCGCGGCGCGGATTCGCATAGGACTCGAGCGCCGTCTTCTTGATCGAACCATTGCGCGTTGCCAGAACCACGAAACCGGCCTCGTTGAAATCGCGCACGGGAAGAATCGCCTGGACTCGTTCTTCCGTGCTCAGTTGCAGCAGATTGACGATGGCCTTGCCGCGCGCACCTCTGGACAGCTCGGGTATTCGGAACACCTTGAGCCAATGCACACGGCCGCGATCTGTGAAACACAGTAGGTAGGCGTGCGTCGAGGCCACGAAGACATTCGTGATGAAGTCCTCGTCCCGGGTCGTAGCGGCGATCTTGCCCTTGCCGCCCCGTCGCTGTGCGCGGTACAGGCCCGGAACGTGGCGTTTGGCGTAGCCCTTGTGCGTGATCGTGACCACCATGTCTTCTTCGGTGATCAGGTCTTCAGTGGTCAGGTCCTCGACGGCCGCCGTGATCTCGGATCGACGCGGGTCGGAGTACTTTTCGCGCATCTCCGCGAGCTCTTCCAGGATGACTTCGGTCACGCGCTCGTCGCTCGCGAGCAGAGCCTTCAATTCCGCGATCTTTGCGCGAATTTCGGCGAGTTCGTCGAGGATCTTCTGGCGCTCCATCGCCGTCAGTCGCTGGAGCCGCAACTCCAGAATTGCCTGGGCTTGTCGCTCGGAGAGTTCGAACTGATCGATCAGGCCGCTACGCGCGGCAGCGGGGCTGGCGCTTGCGCGGATCAACGCGATGATGGCGTCGAGATTGTCGAGCGCGCGCGCGAACCCCTCCAGGATGTGGGCTCGGGCTTCGGCCTGGCGTAGATCGAAGGCCGCGCGGCGGCGCACGACTTCGCGACGGAATTCCAGGAAGTGCTTGAGGAGCTCGACCAGACCCAGCGTACGCGGTCGATTGTTGACCAGCGCCACCATGTTCACGCCGAACGTGCTCTGCAGCGGCGTCATCTTGTACAGCTGGTTCAGGACGATCTGATCGTCGGCATCCTTTTTCAGCTCGATGACCACGCGCATGCCGCGGCGATCCGATTCGTCGCGCAGATCGCTGATGCCCTCGATCTTCCCGTCGCGTACCAGGTCGGCCATCTTCTCGATCATCGAGGCCTTGTTGACCATGTACGGAATTTCGGTCACGACGATGCGCTGGCGATTTCCCTTGAACTCCTCGACATCCGCGCGCGCGCGCACGGCCAGCAAACCCCGACCCGTACGATAGGCCTGCCGGATCCCGGCAACACCGCAGATCATTGCGCCGGTCGGGAAGTCGGGCCCGGGGATCTTCTCCATCAGGTCTTCGAGCGGAGTTTCCGGATCCTTCGCCACCATGGAGAGGGCGTCGATCACTTCGCCGATATTATGCGGCGGAATATTCGTCGCCATACCGACCGCGATGCCCGCGGAGCCGTTGATCAGGAGATTTGGAATTCGCGCCGGCAGAACCAGGGGTTCGGTACGCGTATTGTCGTAGTTAGGGACGAAGTCGACCGTATCGCGGTCGATGTCCGAGAGCATCTCCGAGGCAATCCGCGAGAGGCGCGCTTCGGTGTAGCGCATGGCCGCGGGCGGATCGCCGTCGATGGAACCGAAGTTGCCCTGCCCGTCGACGAGCGGGTAGCGCAGCGAAAACGGCTGGGCCAGACGCACGATCGACGGGTAGATGACCGCCTCGCCGTGCGGGTGGTAGTTACCCGAAACGTCACCCGAGATCTTGGCGCATTTCCGGTAGGGCCGATCGAAGCTCAGATTCAGATCGTTGAACGTGACCAGGATGCGGCGCTGCGACGGTTTGAGGCCGTCGCGCACATCGGGTAGCGCGCGCTGGATGATGACCGACATCGAGTAGTCGAGAAACGCACGGCGCATCTCGTCTTCGATGTTGACCGGCAGGATTGACCCGGTCGGTTCTTCTGGCGGCGGCGGTGTATCTGAAGTGTCGGCCATGGTTCAGGCTCAGATATCCAGGTTGACCACGTTCAGGGCGTTGCGTTCGATAAATTCCTTGCGTGGCTCGACGAGATCTCCCATGAGCACGCTGAACGCCTTGTCTGCGTCGACCTCGTCGTCGACGCGCACCTGAAGAATGGTTCGCAGACTGGGATCCATCGTCGTCTCCCAGAGCTGATCGGGATTCATTTCACCCAGTCCCTTATAGCGCTGGATGTACAAGCCCTTGCTACCGAGAGCAAGCAACCGATCCAGCAAGTGGTTGGCGGTCGGAATCTCTTCATTCGCCTCGCCCAGAATCAGACGGAACGGTGTGGTTCCGATCTCTGAGGTGCGATTGGCGAGTTGCTTGAAGCGATCGTAGTCCGGGGACTCGAGCAACTCGGTGTCCAGGACGACGGAGCGTGGCACGGCGGAATGGAAAGAATGCACCGTGGGTGTCCAAAGGCTGTGCTCTTCGTCGTGATCCCACTCGACTTCGACCGGTAGCGTATCTGGATAGGCGGTCTCGAGATACGCGAGCAGGCGGCGCTCGAATTCCTGGCGACTGTGTTCGTCAGCTGAAAGATCTGCACTCGAAAGACCTGCACCCAGGGCGGTCGCTTCGACGATTCGCGCGTCGATGCCACGGCGCTCCATGGCGGCACCGATCAGCTTGCAACGTTGCGTTTCGAGCATCAATTGCTGCAGGGGTCCGTCCTGGATCGCTGTATCCTGGCCCGTGGTAAAGATCTGCGCGTCGCCCATTCCCAGACCCAGTAGATAGCTCGACAGCTCCGTGTCGCTCTGCACGTAACGTTCGGACTTGCCCTTCTTCACCTTGTACAGCGGCGGCTGCGCCAGGTACAGATGACCGCGCGTGATCAATTCGCGCATGTTCCGGAAGAAGAAAGTCAGAAGAAGCGTGTTGATATGCGAACCATCGACGTCGGCATCGGTCATCAGAATGACCTTGTGGTAGCGAAGCTTGTCGGCGTTGAAGTCCTCGCCAATACCCGTACCCAGCGCTGAGATCATCATCTGGATTTCGTTATTGGCGAGCATTCGATCGAGGCGGGCCTTCTCCACATTGATCAGCTTGCCGCGGATCGGCAGGATCGCCTGGTTCGTGCGATCGCGACCCTGTTTGGCCGAACCGCCGGCGGAATCCCCTTCGACGATGAAGATCTCCGCCTTCGAAGGATCGCGCTCCTGACAATCGGCCAGTTTTCCGGGCAGGCTGGCATCCGAGAGAGCGCCTTTGCGGCGCGTCAATTCGCGCGCCTTGCGAGCGGCATCGCGCGCGCGCATGGCTTCGGTGCACTTATGCGTAATCGCTCGAGCGACGGGCGGATTCTCTTCGAAGTAGGCCCCGAGCCGTTCGTTGACCAGATTGGCCACCAGGCCCGTGAGTTCGGAGTTGCCCAGTTTGGACTTCGTCTGGCCTTCGAATTGCGGATCGGACAGCTTCACACTGACCACCGCAGCCAGTCCCTCGCGTGTGTCGTCACCCTGGACCTGCAGGGGTTCCTTGGAATTCCCGCTATTGGTGTTCAACCAGCGATTGATCGTTCGCGTCAACGCGTTGCGAAAACCCGTGAGATGGGTGCCGCCTTCGATGGTGTTCACGTTATTGGCGAAACTGAAGACGCTCTCGTTGTAGCCGTCGTTGTACTGCAGAGCGATCTCGATGCGAACGTGAGTAGTGACCACTCCGTCACCGGTCGACTGTTCAAACTGGCGATCGCCCGACACTAAGACCGGCGGGTGCAACGGTTCCTTGCTGCGATTCATGTATTCGACGAACGAGACGATTCCGCCTTCGTAGTGGAAGTCGTGAGACTTGCCCGAGCGCTCGTCGGCGAGTTGAATGCGCACGCCGCCGTTCAGGAAGCTGAGTTCTCGCAGGCGCTTGGCCAGGGTGTCGAAGTTGTACTCGGTGATCTCGAAGATCTGCGGATCGGGGTGGAAGGTGACCTTCGTGCCCTTCTTGTCCGTTGAGCCGACGCGCTTGAGGTCGACCTGGGGAACACCGCGCTCGTAGTGCTGACGGTAGACGCCGCCGCTGATCTTGATCTCGAGTTCGAAACGATCGGAGAGCGCGTTTACGCACGACACACCGACGCCGTGTAGACCACTGGAGACTTTGTAGGCCTTGTCGTTGAACTTCCCGCCCGCGTGCAAGGTGGTCATGACGACCTCGGCCGCCGGGCGACCTTCCTTTTCGTGGGGGTCGACGGGAATGCCGCGACCGTTGTCCTCGACGGTTACCGAGTTGTCGGTGTGGATCGCGACTTTGATCGTGTCGCAATGCCCCGCAACTGCCTCGTCGATCGAGTTGTCGACGACTTCGTAGACCAGGTGATGGAGACCAGAGGGCCCGGTCGATCCGATGTACATGGCCGGGCGCTTGCGCACGGGCTCGAGGCCTTCGAGGACCTCGATGGATGTCGCGTCGTAATCACTCATGCGCTGCTGTCACTGGACGTCCTGGACCTTCTGGCCGGATGAGTTTGCACCGGATGCTTTTCGCGGATGTCACGAGCATCCCGACTGCTCATCTGGCCGTACGTGAACCGTTGTGGATCGCGGAATTGAGAGGGCGCTACAAAGCACGAGTAGCCTGCGGAGCATCACCGTCGCCGAGCATCCGAAGCAAGGCCTGGATGAGACCGCAAGCTACTGCAATCGTTCGCGAAAGTAGCGAAATCCGAGGCTCAGGGCTAGCAGTTACGGAACATAGTTTGGGACCAGATTTTCGACCCCGGAACCAACCCCGCGGCTACAACCGCATGGGCATGATGACCGCGATCTCGTCGGGGTCGTCGGCCGGCCGGAAAGCGGCCGGTGTCAGTTCCTCGCTGAGTTCGAGCACCACTTCCTTGCAGGTCATCGCACTCAGGGTGTCGAGCACGTACCGGGCATTGAAGCCGGTCTCGAGCGCCTCCCCGGTGTAATCGACCGGAATCGCCTCCCGGGCCTCTCCGAGGTCTGGATTGCTGGCAGAAAGCTCGATCTGCCCGTCCGCCAGGGCGAAACGGAAACCGTGGGAGCGCTCGTGGGCCATCAGCGACATGCGACGCACGGAATGCACCAGTCGTTCGCGCTCGATCACCAGCCGGATCTTGTGATCCTTGGGCAGGATCTGCCGGTAGTTCGGAAACTCACCATCGATCAGGCGGCTCGTCAGAAGGAGATCGGGGCGCCGAACGATCAGGAACCCGTCTCCGAGGCCGATCTCCACTCCACCGTCTGTCTCGTCGCACAGTTTGCGAATTTCAGACACTCCCTTGCGCGGAACGATGATGCCCGCGTCCAGAAAGCCCACCGGCTCCTGCAGGGTGCGATCGATCATGGCCATGCGGTGGCCATCGGTCGCCACGAAGCGGACCCGCTTTTCTTTGCCTTCCATGAAGACGCCGTTCAGGTTGTAACGGGTCTCGTCGGTCGAGGTGGAGTAGATCGTGCGATCGATCATCGAGGCCAGGAGTCCGGCTTCGAGCGAGACATAGGCCACCCCCTCACCGTCGGGCAGGGTTGGATACTCCTCGGGCGAGATCGACATCATGGAGAAATGCGCACCGCCACAATCAATCGAAACGCGGGCGTTGCCGTCGAGCTCGAGGGATACCTGCTCACCGTCGAACTCGCGCACGACTTCGAACAGCTTCTTCGCCCCGATGGTGGCGGATCCCGGTGCCTCGACGCTGGCGGGAAGAGTTGCCACGACGCCGACTTCGAGATCGGTCGCAGCCAGAGTGATCTTGGCGTCACCGGTATCGATCAGAACGTTGGCGAGAATCGGCAGTGTTCCGCGTCGCTCGATAATGGCCTGGACTCTTCCGAGTCCGCGCAGGAGTTCTTCGCGCTCGATTTGGAACTTCATACCGCTCTCCTTCTAATTGATCTTAACCCAAGAAGAATAGGGGGAGTAGTCGGGCCGGTGGAAACGTGGAAAAGTCGCTCAACCCCCCGTGAATGAGCGACTTGTTTTTCACATCGGAGTGTGGAGAACCAGTGGGTCGTCGGTGAGGAGTCTCGACAGGGACTCTCTCGAACCGGTTTTCTCCAACGGTTATCCACCATCCTCTGACAGGCGAAGTAGTTCTTTTTCCAGCAGCACGACCGCTGCGCGCAGACTTCCGTTCTGGTCGAGATGACGTCGGACCAATCGATCTGAGTGCAAGGCCGTGGTGTGGTGCCGAGCAAAGCGGCGTCCGATTTCCGGGTAGGAATGACCGCAATAGCGCCGGATCAGATACATGGCGATCTGGCGCGGTGTGGTTACCCGCGGGCTTCGGCTCGGAGAGCGCAGGTCGCGCATCTTGACGCTGAAATGACGGCAGACTACGGAAAAAACATCTTCAGGCGATACGCGAATCGCTCGATTACCGGCCTCGTTGAGCGCGTGTTTGACGGCGTTGAGATCCGCCAGGCTCTGAGCGCACGAGGAGTGCGTCATCAGTGAGGTGAGCAGTGTATCGAGGCGCGACAGATTGCTGCGCAGCTTACCCGCCAGAAAAGAAGCCACGGGCGCGGATGCATCCACCTGCCAGCGTTGGATGCGATCCAGAACGATCGCGACCCTTGTCTCCCATTCGGGGGCATTCAACTGCAGGTGCTGGCCGGCTTCCAGGCGTTGGAGCAGTGGTTCGATCAATCCTGCGATCCGCGAGGGAGCGCGCGTGCTGGCGACCACGACCGGCACCCCGGCTTCGGCGAGCGCGTCGATTGCGTGCACGATCTCTTCCTGGGTCGCCTCTTTGCCTGCCAGCGCTTGCGCGTCGTCGATTAAAAGCGCCCGCGCGCCGTGCAGGACAGCACGGAAACCCGCCAGTTCGTTGTTCCAGATCGCGTTGATCAGCTCCAGCGAGAGCTCTTCGGCGTTGCCGAGTAGAACCGCCGCGTTTCCGTGGGTTTCGCGGAAACGATGGCCAAGCGCGTGAAGCAGGTGTGATTTTCCCGAACCCGAAGGACCCTGGATGAAGAGCAACCCGGGCTTCTTTCCAGCCCCGGGTGCGAAATCCTCAGCTCGTCGGAGCGATTCCTGGTTCGATGGTCCGACGATGAAATTGGCGAAGTCGTGACTGGGATCAACGGAGAGGTCGCGCGCGTCGTCGACGGGCAGCATCGCGAGCTCACAGGCACCTTCGGAAAGCTGCGAAGCCGCGGATTCCAGGGCGGCCAGGTGACCGTTTCGAGCCCAGCCCAATAATTCTTCTGCCGTCGCCGCGATCCGAAGAGTAGACGCAGTTCGGCCCAGGCATCGAGAGTGCTGAGCGAGCGCCGCGCACACTTCGGCCGGAAGTCTCGAAATGAGAGAGTGTTGTACCGAGGACCAGAGCACGCTGGCTTCGTCGTCGGAAGAAAGGACGAGCGAACCGCCGAACATCACAGGCGTCAACCTTTCGGCTCGAAGTGGGTGGGATAAGCACAGCTCATATCAGAGCGCCGCGCAGCATTGCAAGGAGAGATCTTCCGCGTCGAAAAACAGCCGTGAAAGCGCGCGGATGGCTCACCCCCGGAAAACGGCCTTCAACGCACCCGGGGCTCTTTCCCGCGCTCATTGACACACTCGGAGGCCTATGCTCCCATCTAGTTTCATCGCGTTCGTACGAGCGGAGCCACCTCCATGAAGCGCACATATCAGCCCAGTCGAATTCGTCGGGCCCGATCTCACGGGTTCCGTGCCCGTATGTCTACCAAGGGTGGACGTCGGGTCCTCGCCCGTCGACGCGCGAAGGGCCGCCACCGGCTGACGCCGAACACGAACGACAGGAAGTAACCATTCGGTCGATATGACCGGGCTGGTCGAGTTCCGGCGCCGCTTGCGGCGCTCCGACTTTTTGAGGGGAACGCGTCAGGGTCGCAGGGTGGTGACCCGTTTCTTCATCGTCTTCATTTCCGACCGTGACGACACCGAGCCTACCCGCCTGGGCATCACCGTCACACGCAAGGTCGGTAATGCGGTTCGCCGCAATCGCATCAAGAGGGTCGTTCGGGAGTGGTTCCGACAGCGCCGCTACGAGTTGGGAGCACGAGACCTCATCGTGATTGCGAAACGGTCCATACCCTCGTCCCTGAAGCTGATCGAGGTACAGACAGACCTCGATCGAGTGCTTCGGAAGCCCCCGATGAACGGCTCCCGAGACCGCACATCGGACAAATTGTCTTGATCGCACTGGTCCGTTTGTACCAGCGCGCCATTTCCCCATTCATGGGTCCCGCGTGCCGCTACTATCCGAGCTGTTCTGAATACGCCGTCGCCACGATCCGGCAAGACGGTGTTCTCAGAGGCGGATGGCGGGCGATGCGTCGCCTGGGTCGTTGCCATCCATTCGCCGGTGGCGGCCTGGACCTGCCGTAGGAAAATCGTGGATCGCGTCCAGATTGCCATTATCGCCCTGGCTGCCGTGCTCATCGCATTGGCGCTGTTCAACCAACCGCCTCCGCCTCCGCTGACACCCCCTCAGCCTTTGCCGGCCGCCACGACGCAAGCACCGGAACCCGGTCGCGCGCCCGATACAGGGCTGCCCCCCGTTCCTTCCCAACCCGGAGCGATTGCAGAACCTGACACACCGCGTCAGAGCATTCGGCCGGTTTCGCTCGTGGGACTGGAAAATGACGCAGTCAAAATCAGCGTCAGTAGCTTGGGTGGGCGTATCGAAAGCATCGAGTTGTCTCAGTTCCGCGATCGCCTGGGGGATGACGCCCAGCCCGTACAACTGGTAACCGGGAGCGGGCGCGCCACTCTAGTGAGTTTTCTGGGAGTCGGCGACGAGCCGCTCGCGGGACTCGAGAGCGTGGAACACGAGATCACTTCGCAGGGGCCGCGTCACATAGAACTGCGCGTGGTGCGAGACGGTGTCGAAGTCACTCGGCGCATCTCTTTGGACGAAACCGGCTACGGGGCCCGGCTCGAGCTGGCGCTGAAGAACCGCGGATCCGCCGAGGTTCGGCCGCTATTCCAGCTGGCCTTCTACGGTATGGAGCGGGCGAGCGACGCTCCGGATCACTACATGAACTACAGCGTCGTGGCGCTGGCCGAAGACGGCATTGAGCGCACGGCCATCCGCGGGATCGAATCTCCGGGTTTCTTCTCGGGCCTGTTCGGGGGAAATGGGACTCCGGGCTTCGAGATACCGGCGCCGGTCGAGTGGACGGGCATCGACAGCCAGTATTTCCTGTTGGCCGGTATCGTCGAGAACTCGCGCGATGCGTCGGCCTATCTGGGGCCGTTGGGCCGGGATCTGGGACAGGCGGTCATACGCTACGCACCCATCCCCGTACCGCCCGGTACGGGTGTGGAGCGATCCTATCGCCTCTACATGGGGCCGAAGATCGCGAAGCACGTGGCCGTGGTCAGCCCAAAGCTCGACCCGGCGACGGTCGTTGGCTGGGTGTGGGTGCGACCGCTGGTCGATCTCTTCGCTGGGTTGTTGAACTGGACCTACACCAATATCTGGGGGAATTACGGCGTCGCCATCATTCTGCTCACGATCTTGCTGCGTCTGCTGACCTTTCCTTTGACGCAGCGCTCGATGAAGTCGATGAAGCGTTTCAGCCTGATTGCTCCGGAAATGAAGGCCATCCAGGAGAAGTACGCAGACGACCGCGGCAAGCTGCAAGAAGAGTTGATGAAACTCTACAAGCAGAAAGGGATGAACCCGCTGACGGCGATGGGCGGCGGCTGCATTCCGATGCTGATCCAGATGCCGTTCATGATCGCGTTGTATTTTGCTCTTCAGTCGTCGATCGATCTGCGTCATGCGCCGTTCGCGTTCTGGATCAACGATCTGTCGGCGCCAGAGAATCTATTCGCAATCGGACCGGTGCCGTTGCGCATCCTGCCGCTGCTCATGGGCGGATCGATGCTACTTCAGCAGAAACTCTCGCCGACTCCCAATGCGGATCCGCAGCAGAAGCAGATGATGATGATGATGAGCGTCATGTTCATTTTCCTCTTCTATCAATTCCCGTCGGGCCTGGTCTTGTACTGGTTTGTTAGCAATCTACTGGGCATAGCCCAGCAGTTGTTCGTGAACCGCTCGGCCCCCGACCCCGCCTGAAACCAAGCGAAGGAACGCAGTCGTGTTCGAAGATGTCAAAGAGTTCGTTGCCGATACAAGCGACGAAGCGGTCGCCAAAGCAGTAACACATTACGGTGTTGAACAGGGCAAGCTCCGTGTTCACGTGGTCCCCGACTCCAGCGAAGTCTCCGGGCTCGGGGGGCGCTCACTGATCATCGTGTCCATCTCGGACGAACCGGAAGAACTAAGCCCGGTTGGAGAATTTCTCGACACGGTCCTGAGCCACATGGGCACAGACGGCGTGCGAATCAGCGAGAGCCAGGGCAAAGAGGGTGAGCAGGTGTTCACGCTTCGCGGCACCGGGATCATGCAACTCGACTCTCGTGACTCGCGAGTCCTGCCTTCGCTTTCCCACCTGGTCGAGCGCGTGGCCGAGAAGCTGAAAGGCGAAGGATCGTCCGCGCGCGTCGAGCTCGCGGAGAACGGCCGTCCCGCAGCCCGGGATCGGGGAGATCGCGGCGATCGGGAACGCGGTGGCCGGGAGCGCGGTGGTCGCGGACGCGGGGATCGCGATGGCGATGGACGGCGCGGCGACAACCGAGGTCGTGATACTCGAGGGCCGCGTCCGGAGATCGACGAGGCCGGACTCGAGAAAGAGGCCCGGGACGCCGCTGCAAAGGTAAGGGATGACGGGGAATCCCTGGTGATGCGCGAGATGAACTCGCGTGAGCGCTGGGTAATCCACAACGCGCTGAAGGACGAGTCCGGGGTTCGCTCGGAGAGTGAAGGCGAAGGCCGGGCGAGACGGGTCAAACTCGTACCCGCGTGAGCGAAGATTCTGGGACTCGCTCCCAGATCAACGCCTTCCTGAGCGAGCTCAGCACCTGGGCGAAGCGCATCAATCTCGTCGGGTCCACAGACCCCGCTGCGCTGGCCAAGCACGTCAGCGACTCGCTTTCTGCGGCGGAGTATCTGAGTCCCGGTAGTCGCGTCGTCGATCTCGGTAGTGGAGCCGGTTTTCCGGGCATCCCGCTGGCGATTGCCCGGGCCGACGTGGAGATGACGCTCGTCGAGATCCGCGAAAAACGCGTTCATTTCCTGCGGCACTGTGTCCGCACACTCGGGCTCGGCGCGCGAGTTCTCCGCGCCAAGATCGAAGAACCGCCCGCAGAGCCACCCGCAGAGCGGTACGACGTCGCGACGCTCCGAGCCGTTGCCATACCTTCTAAGGCCGTGGAAATCGCCAGGCCGTGGGTCAAGGATGAGGGAGAGATCTGGGTGTGGGTGGGATCGAGTGCGGATCGCCATTCGCTAGATCCTCACGCGGAGATCTCGCTGGGGAAGCGCGGATCCGTCTTGCGCATCTCAGCGGCGAGCGTTTCCCGTGGAACACACTGAGGTCCTGCCGTTCCACACGTTTCCCGTGGAACACACTGAAGTCTCGTTGTTCCACATGTTCCCCATGGAACACATAGGAATCCGCGCCTGACACCGAAAGCGGCACCCGGAGGCCCGCCGAGCAACTCCTCCCCCTCTGCCCTCCGTCGAAGAGATCGTTGATCCAGAGAAAAGGCTCCGATACCGGCGAACGCGATTCGGGAAATTCCATCCATCCATCTGGCCGGGTGCGAACCGGGTGTTTCGAGCGGTTCCAGCCCATTCTTCGAACCACGTCTCTCGAACCGCGGCGGATGGCGAGCGTTTCCCGTGGAACACCGCCCGTCGCCTGCCGTCGCCTGCTGAGCGCGAATCCGATCGGAAAACCGGATGAACCGGGCCCCCCTGGCCTCTCTCTGCCCCGCTACCCATGTCGCTGCGCAATTATCGCCGGCCTCAGGAAGAATTCCGCCGCCATCTCACCGGACCGACTTCCTTTCACGTGGAACAATGCAGTACACTAAGCGCGCTGATTTCACGGCCTCGGGGGGGGGGAAACTTGGCTCGCGTAATCGTAGTAGCCAACCAGAAGGGCGGAGTCGGGAAAACGACCACCTCGGTCAATCTCGCCGCGTCTCTTGCAGCGGCCGAGTGTCCGACGCTGCTGATCGACATGGATCCGCAGGCCAATAGCACATCGAGCCTCGGATTCATGCCGTCGGACGTCGATCGCGATATTTATGACGCGCTCGTCGATCAGGTGGATCTGGACGAGATCTCGCTCGAGACCGAGCTCAAATTCCTGAAGCTGGTGCCCTCTTCCACGGAGCTGGTCGGTGCGGAGGTCGAGCTGGCGAATGCTCCAGGGCGCGAGCGCCGCTTCGAGTCCGCCCTCAAGAGCGTGCGAGATCACTACCGCGTCATTCTGGTCGACACCCCACCATCGCTGGGACTCCTTACCTTGAACGCCCTCGTGGCCGCGGATTCGGTGCTCGTTCCGCTGCAATGCGAATACCTGGCCCTCGAGGGGCTCGCGAAGTTGACGCAGACCATCGAGCTGGTGCGGGGACAGATGAATCCCCGACTCGAGATCGAGGGTCTGGTTCTGACCATGTACGACCCCCGGAACAATCTGTCGTTGCAGGTCGCTCGCGAGACGCGCGAGCATTTCGGAGACCGGGTGTTCAAGTCGGTGATTCCCAGAAATGTCCGGCTCTCGGAGGCTCCGAGTCACGGCAAGCCGGCGCTGCTCTATGACATCAGCTCGAAGGGCGCAATGAGCTACCTCCAACTCGCGGAGGAGTTGCTGGAAAGGATCGGGGAAAATGGCGACGCGTAAGGCACTGGGTCGAGGACTTTCCGCACTGATTCCGCAGACCCCTACGCCACGTCCGGAAGTGGCGGAAGTAGCTGAAATCAAAAAGGAAACACCCGAGGACACGGCACCGCTCTACCTCGAGATTTCTTCGATTCACCCCAATCCGAATCAGCCCCGCAAGGCGTTTGTAGACCAGGATCTCAACACGCTTGCCGCCTCCATACGAGAACAGGGGATCCTCCAGCCCCTGGTCGTGCGCCGCCAGCAACACGGCTACGAGCTGATCATCGGGGAACGCCGCTGGCGGGCCTCCCAGCTCGCCGGGCTCGACGAAGTGCCGGTGGTCGTGCTCGACGCCAGCGACCGGCAAGTCGTGGAAATGGCTCTGGTCGAGAACGTTCAACGCGCCGACCTGAATCCCATCGAGCTCGCCGAGGCGTTCCGGGTCTTGATCGAAAACGAAGGCATGACGCAGGAGCAGGTCGGACGCCGGGTCGGCCTCGATCGCTCAAGTGTGGCTAATAACCTACGGCTACTGGAACTCGACCGCGAAATCCAGCAGGACGTGATCGACGGCAACCTCACACTCGGTCACGCAAAGGCCGTTTTGCAGGTTCCCCAATCGCATCGCAAAATGGTGCGCGATCAGATCGTGCGCGGTGCGCTCAGTGTGCGCGGCGCCGAAGAACTAGGTCGACGCATTGCGTCAAATACCGGCGGCAAGACGCTGGCCAAAGGTCCGACCCGCGACATCCACATCGTGGACCTGGAGGACAACCTGCGAAAGGAGTTGCGGACCAAGGTCCGTGTGATCGGTCGCCCCGGCAAAGGCCGAATCGAACTACACTACTTCGGAGAAGGTGAGCTGGATCGGCTCGCCGACCTTTTGCTCGGAGGATAACGGTGAAGGACGAACTGCAGGCATTTCTGGATGTGGGGACCTCGTTTGAAGGCAAGGTCTCGTTCAGCGGTACGGTACGCGTCGACGGGCACTTCAAAGGCGATGCAATCGCAGAGGGTACGCTGGTCATCGGCGAAACCGGTACGGTCGAGGCAGATCTTTCGGTTCGCGGCCTGATCGTGCGCGGATCGATCCGGGGAAAGATCGTCGCGAAGGAGCTGGTCGAGATCGGCCCGGCTGCTTTTGTAGAAGGCGTCATCCACACGCCCAAACTCGTGGTGCACGAAGGTGCGCGGATCGAGGCCAAGGTCGAAATGGGAGAGATCGCTTAGCGTCCTGCTCCAGAAGTTCGGTGCCCATCCAGGTGCCCGGACGCCACGCTGGCAAGGCGGGAGGCCGCTGGAGTATCCGTTGATACTTCAAGGCCTTTCCAACGCAGCCGGCGGGGATGGGCGGGCGTCGCGATAGTCACCGAACTTCTGGAACAGGACACTCCCACGTCTTTCCCGAGGCCTGCCCTGCCCTCACGCCGCAACGAATTGCGGCAGTCCCGGGTTTATTGACTTGAGGGACGTCTTTGCCATACTCCGGTCCGCGCGGGAGCTTGGGCCTGCCCCTTGTGTACGGGTGTGGCCTCGATTCGACTCATCTCGAGTCGGGATTGCACGCAGAGCATTGCTCCCACCGTGTCCAATCGCATCGCCAAAGCTGCACAGAGAGCGAGGTCACTTTGCGGGACGTATCCAGAATCCTGCTGCTCCCGATTGCCGCGCTGACGGTGCTCGGCACCCCTTTCGACGCTGCAGCGGCCGCACTCAATCTTTCACCCGACTTCCAACTCGTCGGGTTGAACCTGCTCGTCTTTTCACTGCTCATCTACCCCGTGAACAAGCTGGTGATCCAACCCCTGCTCGGTGTGATCCAGGAACGCGAGGAGCTTTCCACCGGGACTGCGGAGCGCGCAGACGGCGTGCGTCAGGAGTCACTGGCCGCTCAGCAAGAGCTGGAAACTCAGCTGGTCGCGATGCGGGTCGAGGCCCAGTCGAAACGCGTGGAGATTCTGGGCGACGCGGATCAGCAGGAACGATCGATTCTCGAACAGGCCCGCGAGCGCGCAGGCGAGTCCATCGACGATGTGCGCCGCACGATTTCACTCGAACTCGGTGAGGCGCGCCAGTCTCTGCAATCCGACGCCCAGACGCTGGCGCAAGAAGCGGCCTCGAAGATCTTGGGGAGAGAACTGTGAAGCGCTTCGGAATTCTGCTGCCGTCAGTGATCGCGTTGCTGCTGATCAGCACCAGTGCGCTCGCGGCTGGCGATGCGGCCGGCGCCGAGCACCACGGGCACAACTGGGAGGCTCTCGGGCTTCAGGTTTTCAACATCGCCCTGATCGGTTTCATCCTTTTCCGCTTCGTGCGCGAACCGTTGAGCGATTTCCTCAAGCAGCGCAGCAGCGGAATCCGCGAGCAGATCGAAGCTTCGGAGCGCAGTCTGGCCGAAGCCGAGCAGGAGATCGCGGCACTGCGCCAGCAGCTTGGCAGTTTCGAAGCCGAAAAAGTCAGGTTCATCCAAGAAACCCAGGACAACGCGCGTTCCGAAGCCACCCGAAATATCGAAAGCGCCAACGAGACTTCGATTCGCATCCAGGAAGACGCAGTCCGGGTTGCCAATCAGGAAATCGCGCGCGCGCGCAAGGAATTGCAGATCGAGGCCGCATCTCTGGCGACGAAGCTCGCCGGCGACATCCTGCGGGAAAACCTGACGCCGGACGACGATCAGCGCATCGTGGCTGACTTCGTCGAGCGGGTAGGGAGCCAGTCATGAGCGCAGGTGGAGCTCTGGCCCTGCGCTACGCGCGGGCGGTCTTCGGACTCGGCGATGACGCGGCGGGAAGCAGTCGCCTCGCGGACGAGATCGATGCCCTGACCGACCAGATCCTGGAGAGCGAAGAACTCCAGAACGTGCTTTTTCAGCCCATCCACCCGCGGGCCGAGCGCCGTGAGGTCATCGGGGAGCTGGCGACCAAACTCGAGCTGTCCATCGAAGTCCGCGCCTTTGCCCGCCTGCTCGTCGAAGAGAACCGCATCCACTCGCTCCCGGCGATCCGCTCGGCGTTGCGCGAACTGGTCGACCGCGCTGAAGGCAAACTAGAAGCACAGGTGACCTCGGCGCGACCGCTTGGCAACGAACAGCAGGAACAACTGCGACAGGTTCTGTCACAGCGCTTTGGAGCGCAGATCACTCTGGAACTCGACGTCGACGAGAGCCTCATCGGCGGTCTGATCGCGCGCGTTGGTGACCGCCTGCTCGACGCAAGTATCCGAACTCAGCTCGAGACGCTGGGAGCGAACCTCAAGAAGGGATCCGTTTCATGAAGATCAAGGCGGCTGAAATCAGCGACATCATCCGGCGTCAGATCCGCGATTACGATCGCGAGATCGATGTGGCGGAGACGGGAACGATCCTGTCAGTCGGCGATGGCATCGCCCGCGTCTACGGACTGGACAAGGTCATGGCCGGTGAACTCGTCGAGTTCGGCGGGGGCGTTCAGGGGCTGGTGCTCAACCTGGAAGACGACAACGTCGGAATCGCCATCATGGGTGATGACAAGCACATCCGCGAAGGCGATCTCGTGCGCCGAACTGGCACGATCCTGGAAGTGCCCGTAGGCGATGAACTCTGCGGACGCATCGTGGACGGTCTCGGCCAGCCGATTGACGGCAAGGGCCCGATCGCAACCAGTGCGGTGCAACGCGTGGAGCTGAAGGCCCCCGGGATCGTCGATCGCCAGCCGGTGACCGAGCCGCTGCAGACCGGCCTCAAATGTATCGATGCCATGACGCCGATCGGGCGCGGTCAGCGCGAGCTGATCATCGGCGACCGCCAGACCGGCAAGACGGCGATCGCCATCGATACAATCATCAATCAGAAGAACACCGACGTCTACTGCATCTACGTCGCCGTCGGCCAGAAGCAATCCACGGTGGCGCAGGTGGTCGAACGCCTGCGGGCCGAAGGCGCCATGGATTACACGATCGTCGTCTCGGTCAGCGCCGCCGATCCGGCACCACTGCAGTTCATCGCTCCCTACACAGGTTGTGCAATGGGCGAATGGTTCCGCGACAACGGCAAGCACGCGGTGATCGTGTACGACGATCTTTCGAAGCAGGCCGTGGCCTATCGTCAGCTTTCCCTGCTCCTGCGCCGTCCGCCGGGACGTCAGGCTTTTCCGGGAGACGTCTTTTATATCCACTCGCGCCTGCTGGAGCGTGCGGCCAAGATGAGTGATGCCCAGGGCGGCGGCACTCTGACGGCTCTGCCGATCATCGAAACGCAGGCCGGCGATGTTTCGGACTACATCCCGACCAACGTCATCTCGATCACCGACGGCCAGATCTTCCTCGAAACCGACCTGTTCAACTCCGGTCAACGACCGGCGATGAACGCAGGTATCTCGGTTTCCCGGGTCGGCGGTAACGCGCAGATCAAGGCCATGAAGGGGGTTGCCGGTAGTCTCCGGGTGACGCTCGCCCAGTACGCAGAGGTCGAGGCGTTTTCGCAGTTTGGCAGTGACCTCGACAAGGCCACTCAAGAACAGCTCGCAAACGGGGAGCGCCTGCAAGCCATCCTGCGCCAGTCGCAATACGCACCCCTCAATGTCGAAGAGCAGATCGTGCAGATCTACGCGGCTACTCCGACCGACGATCGGGATTCGTGGGTCCGCAACATTCCGGTCGAGGATGTGCCGCGCTACGCGAACGAACTCAGCGAGTACATGCGTTCGAACGCTGCGGGAGTGCTCGGCGACATCCGGGAAAAGAAGCAACTCGACGACGATCTCGAAGAGCGCCTCGGCGAGGCGCTCGACGCCTTCGGGAAGGTCTTCGAGCCTTCCAAGTCGGCCGCCTGACCGGAGTAGGCGATGGGTTCCCTCCGCGATATTCGCAGTCGAATCACTGCGGTGCAGAAAACGCAGAAGATCGTCAAAGCCATGAAGATGGTGGCGGCGGCCAAGCTCGCCCGTGCGACCAGCGCGATCAACGCAGCGCGTCCCTATGCAGAAAAGCTGCGCGACGTCTTGGGATCGGTGGCCAGCGGCCTCGAATCCGACATCCACCCGATGCTCATGGACCGCGAGGTCCGCAAGCTCGACCTGGTGCTGTTCACGAGCGACCGTGGTCTCTGCGGTGCTTTCAATTCGAACATGATCAAACGCGGGCAGGCGGTGATCGATGCGCGCGCGGGTGAAGTCGATGAGATTTCGGTCATCGCGATCGGTCGGCGTGGCGCCGAGCATTATGCCCGCCACGGGAACAAACCCGTGCGGGTCTGGGAAGATCTTCCCAACGCCACACCCTCGATCGCCGTGGAGATCGCGAGTTTCCTGATGGAGCGCTTCGCCCAGGAGGAATGCGATCAGACCGTGTTGATCTACCCGGAGTTCGTCTCGGCTCTCACTCAGACGCCCACCGAAGAGATCCTGTTGCCGGTTCGGCCGCCCGCTTCCGAGAGTGCCACGGCCTACGAAATCGAGCCGAGCCCCGAGAAGTTGCTCGGCCAGCTGATTCCGCGGGCCGTCGAGTTCAATGTCTTTCGAGCACTGCTGGAAACGCAGGCGGGCGAGCACGGTGCTCGCATGACGTCGATGGATAGTGCGACCAACAACACCGAAGAGCTGACGCGCACGCTGACGCTCGACTACAACAAGGCGCGCCAGGCCGCGATCACGGCCGAGCTCTGCGAAATCGTCAGCGGCGCCGAAGCCCTCTAGGAGATATGAAATGGCCGCCGAAGGCAAGATTCTTCAGGTGATGGGCCCCGTCGTGGACGTCGAGTTCCCGCCGGGCGAACTGCCCGAACTCTATACCGCGCTCACCCTGACCAATCCGTCGCTCAATGACGACGCCGACAATCTGGTGATCGAGGTCAACCAGCACCTGGGCGAGAACAATCTGCGCTGTATCGCCATGGATTCCACCGAGGGTCTGGTCCGCGGTCAGGTGGCCGTCAGTACTGGCGCACCCATCCAGGTCCCGGTCGGTCAAGCTACTCTGGGTCGGATCATGAACGTGGTCGGCGCTCCGGTGGACGAAGCTGGCCCCATCAGTCGCGAAACGCTGGCGCCCATTCACGCGGCTCCGCCGAAGCTCGAAGATCAGTCGACCTCGATCAAACAGTTCGAAACCGGCTTGAAAGTCATCGATCTGCTCTGCCCGTTCCCGCTCGGAGGCAAGATCGGTCTGTTCGGCGGCGCGGGCGTCGGCAAGACGGTTCTGATGCAGGAACTGATTCGCAATATCGCCAAGGAGCACTCGGGTTACTCGGTTTTTGCCGGTGTTGGCGAGCGCACTCGCGAAGGCAACGACCTGTGGTTGGAGTTCAAGGAGTCTGGGGTCCTCGAGCAGGCCGCCCTGGTCTACGGACAGATGAACGAGCCGCCCGGGGCGCGCGCGCGCGTCGGATTGACGGCTCTGGCAGTCGCCGAGTACTTCCGCGATGGCGAAGGCCGCGACGTCCTTCTGTTCATCGACAATATCTTCCGCTTCACGCAGGCGGGTTCCGAGGTTTCGGCGCTCCTGGGTCGCATTCCCAGCGCGGTCGGCTACCAGCCGACCCTGGCCACCGACATGGGTCAGCTGCAGGAGCGGATCACGTCGACGCAGAAGGGCTCGATCACCTCGGTGCAGGCGATCTACGTTCCGGCGGATGACCTGACCGACCCCGCACCGGCGACCACGTTCGCGCATCTTGACGCAACCATCACGCTCTCGCGTCAAATTGCGTCATTGGGAATTTATCCCGCGGTCGACCCGCTCGACTCGACTAGTCGCATCCTGGATCCCCAGGTCGTCGGCGACGAGCACTACAACACCGCGCGCGCCGTCCAGCAGGTTCTGCAGAAGTACAAAGACCTGCAGGACATCATCGCGATCCTGGGTATGGACGAATTGTCCGAAGAGGACAAGACGGTGGTCGCGCGTGCGCGCAAGCTCGAGAAGTTCCTCTCGCAGCCAAACTATGTGGCCGAGCAGTTCACCGGGAAACCCGGTAAGTACGTGCGCATCGCGGACTCGATCCGCAGCTTCAAAGAGATCATCGATGGCAAGCACGACGATCTGCCCGAGCAGGCCTTCTATATGGTGGGCAGCGTGGACGAAGCTCGCGAGCGCGGCGAGCAGATGCTGAAGTCGGACGACTAGTGGGTTTTCAGCTGACAATCGTTACGCCCCAACGCCCGGTGCTCGACCGAGAAGTCGAGACCGTCGTGGTCCCGGGACAGGAAGGTGACTTCGGCGTTCTTGCGTCGCACGAACCCTTTCTTGCTCCGATTGAAGGTGGTGTGCTCTGCTACACGGCCGATGGACGCACGACAGAAGTAGAAATTGGAGGCGGCTTTGCCGAGGTCGGTCACGATCGCGTGATCGTTCTCGCACAGAGTGCCGACGGCGCCGAGATCGGGAGCGAGAAGGCCTGATCAGGAGCGACGCTCCCAGTCCTGTATCTAGTGGCAAATCCACAGTGCAACTGCTGGATTTGAATCACGTTTCCTTCCTTGCGCTACCCTCGCCGAAGCGGCGTTCTTCTTGCCCGGAACCCGCTTTCTGAACCGTTGTGGACCTGTACTTGGCCACTTCCGTTCAACAGCGACGTTAGGCGGCAACCCGCCACACGGCGGGATGCCGTTCCGATTCCCGCCAGAACGGAATATGTTGATACGTGACGGCGATCACGGGTTAGTTGCGCGCAATCCCGTAACGCATATCAGACGCAAGAGTTTGAGGGGCGGTCCACTGCGCTGGGCCGACCCATGAGAAGGATGGATGAGGGGCCAGCCAGAGACCAGTAACGCGAAGGCGACAGGGTGCTACGCGCTCGTCGCACTTCTGTGTGTGTGCTTCGGATGGAGTGCGTCCTTCGCTCAGGCCGCAACTCCCGAGGCTTCGTTCATCTCGAATCTGGCCGAAATCCCGGCCGGTAAGCGAATCGTGGCCCTGCGCTACCAGGTTCCATCCGATCCCAGTGTTGACGGCTATCGCCTGTACTACATGACCAGCCAGTCGCCGAACCCTGTTCGGATCGATATCGGAAGCCCGCGGGGATTGGTCTCCGGCGAGGCCGTGGCCTTTCTGGCTGTCGATCCCGCCCGTTCATATTTCTTCTTGCTGACCGCCTACATCGAGTGGGCGGGAGGCATTGTCGAATCATCGCCTTCAAATCTATTCCAATTGACCAAGTTGCCCGACAGCGAGTTGCCGGAGCCGGAGCCTCAGCCAGAGCCAGAGCCAGCACCTGCACCGGAACCAGCACCCGAGCCTGCACCTGAGCCTGAGCCTGAGCCTGAGCCTGAGCCTGAGCCTGAGCCTGAGCCTGAGCCTGAGCCTGAGCCTGAGCCTGAGCCGGAACCGGAACCTGCACCTGAACCCGCTCCGGACTCGTCTGTCCGCGGTCCTTCCGAAGCGTTGCAACACTGGTGGCGCCTGGGCGACGACCTCGCCGATATTGGCGCCGATTCGGGGAGTGGATCCAAGGCCGGGCTCGACACGTTCTACGGAAGCCTGGGCGCCGGTAGTGTTCAGACAAACGTCTCTGGAAGCTATCTCGAGTTCGACGGCCGGTTGGAGGCCATCTTCGGCCCGCAAGCAGCCGTTCCCCTGTCAATCCAGAACGCCTGGAGTCTGGCCGCGTGGGTCCGTCCGGATCAACTCGATCGGTCCATGGTCCTGCTCCAGGTAGGCGTTCCGTGGGTTTCGGCCAATCAGATCAGCGTACGCATCGAGGGTGGCCTGGAGGGCACTCCATTTCACACCCAACTCGAAAGTAGCTGGTGGCGTCCGCTCGGCGACTGGGTGCATCCAGCCGATCTACGGGTCGGGAAATGGGTCCACCTGGCGATCACCTGGAACGGTACCCAGGGCGATAAGTTCTCCCTGTACGTGGATGGTCAGCTCCGCGAAGGGGCGATCTACGGCCTGAGCTACGGCGGGGTCCAGGAAGACTCGGCACGCCAGATCTCGATCGGCTGTGGCCTCCGAGGTGAAGACTGTTTCGAGGGTGCCGTCCACTCGGTCGCGATCTGGAATGTGCCGCTGAGCGCGGCGCAAGTCCGGGACATCTACGCCGACGGCGACAAGGGCATCCCGCTCAACTGATCCGCTGCATCGCCTGGCGCGTGGCTTCGATCACGCGTTCCACGGCCGCATCTTCCATCTCAGGCCAGATCGGCAGGCTGAGCACTTCGGCCGCGGCGCGGTCGGTCTCTGGAAGACCACCTGCGGGTGGGTCGAACATGCTGAAACCGTGGCACGGTGTCGGATAGTAGATGACTGCCGACACGCCCAGCTCGGCCAGGGTGTCGAGCAGCGCATCGCGGCGTCCATCCGCAACGCGCAAGGTGTACTGGTGATACACGTGCTTCACGTCAGCGGCCTCGCTCGGGACCGTCAACCCCGGGATTTCGCTCAAGGCTTCGCTGTAGCGCGCGGCAATGCGACGCCGTTCCTCGTTCCAGCGCTCTACATGCGGCAGCTTGACGCGCAGCACCGCCGCCTGAATCTCGTCGAGCCTGGCCGTATAGCCAATGGCCTCGTGGACATAGCGCCGTACGGAGCCGTGACCTCGTAACAGACGCGCCTGCTCGGAGACCGCGTCATCCTGCGTCACGAACAGACCGCCATCGCCCATGGCTCCGAGGTTCTTGCTGGGGAAGAACGAGAAGGCAGCGGCGGCTCCAAGACTGCCCAGGCGACGGCCCTCGTAGGTGCCCGCGAAGACCTGCGCGGCATCTTCCACGACCACCAGATTGCGATCTTCTGCGATTTGCAGAAGCGGACCCATCTCCGCCGCATGACCGAACAGGTGCACCGGTAGAATCGCCCGAGTTCGCGCTGTGACTGCGGCGGCTACCGAATCCGGATCCAGACAGAAGCTCGCCGGCTGGATGTCGGCAAAGACCGGTGTCGCCCCGATCAGCGCAATGGCTTCGACGGTGGCAAAGAAGGTGAAGGACGGGACGATGACTTCGTCGCCCAGCCCAATGCCCAGAGAACGCAGAGCGATGATCAGCGCGTCGGCTCCCGAGCTGACGCCGACGGCATGACGCACGCCCAGGAACTCCGCGGCCTCCCGTTCGAAAGCTTCGACATTGGGACCCAGGATGAAATGCCCCGAGCGAATGACGTCGAGAACTGCCTTTTCCAGCTCCGGCCACAGCTGGGAGATCTGGTCGTCGAGCCGGAGCATGGGAATCTTGGAATTCACACCGCGCAGGGTAGCGCAGCTGGGGGTCTGGACTCAGGTCTTGGAAACGGTCGCCTTGATCTTGGCGCGATCGTCCTCGATCACGACCTTGAAACGGATCTTGGCGTCTCCGTAGCGCTTTTTGAGGGCCGTCGTCTGCTGACGCACCACCTTGGCCAGGGCTGTCGCGTCCAGACCGCCGTGCTCACCGGTCTTGCGACGGGCGGATTGCAGCGCGTTGTAGAGTCGGTCCATCCCGGAGGACGCTGCGCCGGGTGCGGTGACGCCCCCGGGCGCCGAGCTGGAATCTGCGGAGGCCCCGCCCGAAGGATTCCCATCGGCGTTTTCGATGGCGACCTTCTCGCGCAGGTCGGCTTTGAAGCGATGCGGCTTGTAAGTTCCCGCGTCGATCTGACGCTGAATTCGGCCCCATTGTTGCCGCATCACCTGGAATCTCGAGTTCAACTGGTTGTAGCGGAACTTCTGACGCGTATTTCGGGGCGGTGCGGAAGAAAACTGGATGATGATCTTTTGAACCTTCGCCAGCAGCACCGTCGGGGGCCGTTTCAAGATTCCGAGGAAGTACTGATCGTGGTCGATGCGCAGGCGTTTGATGCCCTGGTCGAGCACGGCCAGCTCCTCATCGATCGCTTCCTGCTCGGTCTGTTTTTCTTCAAAGCCCATCAGAACCGGAATCGGTCGGAGAAACTGTGGGCTTGAGTCAGGGACCGGCAACCGCCCGGCAGAAAGCGCCGAAATCGAAAGAATTCAGTTCAGCGGCGCCGTGCGGAAGCTCGCCGACAAGCGGAACGGGGAGCATTTCCAGCAACAGGTCCAGATTCTTGCGATCCGCCGGGGTCAGATCGGGATCCACGTGGCTGATTGCAACTCCGAGGACGTTCAGGCCTCGTGCGCGGGCAGCTTCCAGCGTGAGCAGCGTGTGGTTCAGTGTTCCCAGTCGCGCGCGAGCGACCACGAGCAGCGGCAAATCGAGATGCGACGCGAGATCCGCCATGTTGGCTGTTTCGTTCAGCGGTACCAGAAGTCCACCGGCTCCCTCCACGATGACCAGGTCTGCGTCCGTCGCCGCGTCGTTCACGGCGGCTTCGAGTGTGGACTGCTCGATTCGCGTGCGCTCTTCCCGCGCGGCCAGCGCGGGAGCCACCGGCAACCCCAATCGATACGGGCAGATCCGCTCGATCGGGCGCGAATCTCCCGCGGCATTCGCCAGGGCCAGGGCGTCGGCCGGAAGGCGCCTGCCGTCACGCTCTTCGCAGCCCGTTTCGGCGGGCTTCACGACCCGAACGCGTGCTCCCGACCCCCGACCCGCGCGTGCCAGGGCGCAGGCGACGGCGGTCTTTCCGCAATCGGTGTCGGTGCCCGTTACGAAGACTCCGATCACCCGCCGGTAACCTCGACGATGCATGCGGCCAGAGACTCGACCAGTTTGTCGAGTTCCTCTGGCGTGGTCGACAGCGGGGGCATGATGACGACCGTGTCGGCCAGCGGCCGCAAGATGATGCCGTGCTTGCGCATGGCCATGCACACCAGATGTCCCACCCGGTCGCCCGGATCGAAGGATTCACGAGTCTCCCGATCGCGCACCAGCTCGACGCCCACCATCAATCCCCGAAAACGGATTTCCCCGACCGCCGGGAGTACGCGAAGTGCTTCGAGTCGTTGTTCGAGTCGAGCGGCCAGCTTCTGCACGCGCGGTATCACGTCTTCTTCCCGAAAAATCTCGAGATTGGCGAGCGCTGCAGCACAGCCCATGGCGTTTCCCGTGTACGAGTGACCGTGGAAAAACTGGCGCGAGTCCCGAACCGGAGCGAGGAAACCCTCGAAGATGCGTTCCGTAGTCAGAGTGGCTGCCAGGGGAAGAAAGCCAGCCGTCAGACCCTTGGCCAGCGCCATGATATCGGGCGAGACGTCTTCGTGGTCGCACGCGAACATCTCGCCCGTACGGCCGAAACCCGTGGCCACCTCGTCGACGATCAGCAGAGTGCCGTGGCGATCGCAGAGCTCGCGGACCCGTTTCAACCAGCCATCGGGCAGCATCAACATTCCGGCCGCTGCCTGTACCAACGGCTCGACGATCACGCCGGCGACTTCACCGCCGTGCTGCTCGAGAATGCCCTCGAGGGATTCCAGACATTTGATCTTGCAGCTCGGGTATTCCAGGCCCCGCGGACAGCGATAGCAGGGGGCGTTCTCGGCGCGCAAAACGTCGAACACCAGCGGGCGAAACGCCTCGTGAAAGCGCTCGATACCGCCGATGGCCACGGCTCCGAGAGTGTCGCCGTGGTAGGCGTCTTTCAACGCGACGAAGCGCGTGCGCCTTCGGTCGGTCTCCAGCGCGGACTGTTGCCAGTACTGGAAGGCGATCTTGATGGCCACCTCCATCGCCGTGGAACCGTTGTCCGAAAAGAAAACCCGCGAAAGCTCCGATGGCGTCACCTCGACCAGCGCGTCGGCCAGTTCGATCGACGGAATGCCCGCCAGTCCCAGGAGTGTGGAGTGCGCGATCTTGTCCAACTGCTCGTGGATGCGGCGGCGCAGGATTTCGTGATCGTGGCCGTGCAGGTTCACCCAGAGCGACGACACGCCATCAAAATAGCGATTGCCGTCCGTATCGATCAGGTAGTTGCCTTCACCTCGTTCGACGACCACGGAATGGCCGTCCATCCACTCACTCATCTGTGTGAACGGATGCCAGCCGGAGCGCCGATCGCGATCTTGAAGATCGCGTTTCTCGGTCTCGCTGAGGGTTGGATCGGGCATCAGAGAAGCTCCGCGAAGGTTTTTGCGACGCGTTCGATGTCTTCTTGCGTGTGCTCGGCCATGGGCGTGAAGCGGATACGAGCTGAGCCGCGCGGAACCGATGGGTAACGGATTCCCTGCGCGTAGATGCCGCGTTCCAGGCCGGCTTCGCACAGGCGCATGACCGTGTCATTTTCACCGACAATTGCCGGAACGATATGAGTGGTACTCGCACCCGTGTCGAAACCCGCGTCTCGCAGCAGGTTGCGCAGCTGCTCGGCACGCGTGTGCAAGCGGGCCCGCCGCTCGGGTTCCGTTCTCAGCAGGCGCAGCGACTCCCGTGCAGCGCCGAGTGCCGACGGTGCGACGGCGCACGTGAAGATGAATGGGCGCGACACGTTGATCAGGTATTCGCGCATGCGTTCAGAGCAGGTCACGAAGGCTCCGAAACTGCCTAGCGCCTTGCCCAGGTTTCCGATCGAGACGTCGACCGAAACGCCTTCGACTTCCTCGACTCCGCGCCCGAGGTCTCCAAGCACTCCCAGGCCGTGCGCGTCGTCGAGTACGCAGACCATGTCGTGTTCGCGCGCGATCGGGATCATCTCTCGCAAACGCGCCATGTCCCCGTCCATGCTGTAGACGCCATCTGCGACCAGGATGCGCCGGCGAAAACCGGAGAGTCCGGCCGCCACCCGTGCCAGATCGGCGGGGTCGTTGTGTCGGAAAACGCGTGTCTGGGCGCGGCTCAGACGGCAGGCGTCGATCGTGCTGGCGTGATTGAGTGCGTCACTCACGATTACGTCATCGGGCCCGGCCAGGGCGGTGATCACGCCGACGTTGGCCATGTAGCCGCTGCTATAGACCAGACCCGCGTCGCGCCCGGTGAAGGTGGCAAGTTCTTGCTCGAGGGCCTCGTGCAGTTCCAGATTGCCGTTGATCAGGCGCGATCCCGCTGCGGCACAGCCGTGGGCCTCGGCGGCTTCCACGCCCGCCCGGATCACCCGCGGATCGCCCGCCAGCCCGAGGTAGTTTGCCCCGGCGAACATCAGGACATCGCGTCCGTCGACGCGCATGCGCGGACCCTGCAGGCCTGAGACCCGGCGCAGGCTGCGATACAGATCTGCATCCCGAAGCTCTGCGAGTTCGGCCTCGAGCGCCGCGTCCAGCCCGTCTGAGGGAATTCCTACTCCGGACCGTGAAAACCTATTAACTGATTGATTTTCCAGGGGTTTCTGCCTTATCTGTTTTGACAATTCGGGCTCGTCCGGTTAGACTCGGCCGAGCTTTTGGTCGGATGAGAACTTGGCAAACGACACTACCCTCGACTCTGTTATCTCGTTCCTGCGAGACGATCTCGAACAGGTCGAGCGCGTCATGCGGGAGGGTATGCACTCGGTCGCGCCCCTGATTCCCGAGATCGGGGATTATACATTCGGCAGCGGCGGCAAGCGCATTCGCCCGGTCATGGTCCTGTTGGCCTCCCGCCTGTGCGGTTATCGCGGCCCGCGCTCGATCCAGATTGCCGTAGCAGCGGAATATTTGCACAGCGCCTCCCTGCTGCACGACGACGTGGTCGACGGAGCGGAAACGCGCCGCGGCAAGGCGAGCGTCAATGTTCGCTTCGGCATGCGCCTCGCAATCCTCGTCGGTGATTTTCTGTACGCGCGCACCTGCCAGACGCTGGTCGAAGACGGCGATAGCGACATCCTGGCGATCTTTTCCGAGAGCATCCGCTCCATGGCAGAGGGCGAGGTGCTTCAGCTGTCGCGCAGCTTCGATCCGGAGATCAGCGAGTCCACCTACATCGATGTAATCGGTCGCAAGACGTCCAGCCTCCTGGCCACTGCGGCTGAATCCGGCGCGATCCTCGGCGGCGTTACGCGGGCCGAACGGCGAGCCGTCCGCGAGTACGGACACGAGGTCGGGTTGGCTTTTCAGTTGGTCGATGACGCATTGGATTACGACGCGTCGGGGAGCGAGCTGGGCAAGCCCCCGCTGGCCGATCTGGCAGAGGGCAAGATCACGCTTCCGCTTCTATCGACGCTCAAGCGCTGTAGCGTCGGGGAGCGCGACTCGATCATCTCGGCAATCAAGACCTTTTCCCATACCGCGCTACAGGGCAAGGATCCCGACGCGGCAGAGATCGCACGTGTCGCCGACGCCGTGCACCGAAACAACGGCGTGCAGCACGCACTCGATCGCGCCAGCGAACGTGTAGCCCGTGCCAGAGCTTGCATCGAACCGTTTGTCGACTGCGAAGCAAAGGACGCAATGAACCAACTGGCCGAGTTCATCGTCACTCGCCGCAGTTAGCCGGCTTCTTTTCCCTCGCCTCGCCCCAAAAACAACGGAGGATGGACCATGAGCCATCTGATTGTTCGCACTGGGGCGCTGATCGCGGCGCTCGCGTTTCTCTGGGGTTCGGCCGGCGCGTTTGCGGTCGAGACGACATCGGACAAGTCGGCGGTCGAGTCGACAAAACCACGGGTCGTCGGGGTGGTCAATGTGAACACCGCAACCCCCGAACAACTGGGCCTGCTCCCGGGTGTGGGGCCTGCACGCGCGCTGGCCATCGTGGAACAGCGCAAGAAGCAGGACGGCTTCAAGAAGCTCGAGGACCTGACGCAGATCAAGGGAATCGGCGAGAAGGCGCTCGAGAAGATCCGCCCACACGCTGCACTTGAAGGTAAGACTACCGCTAGAATCACGCGCTGATCGTTCGGAGGTCGCGGTGCTTCAGCGCCGCGGCCTCCTCTTCGCCCGTTTTCACCCGGTATGGGCGGGCGTCGCGATAGTTGGCGAACTTCTGGAACAGGGCACTAGTGTCCTGTTCCAGAAGTTCGCCAGCGCCAGGCCGTCGGTCTTCTGAGACTGGAAACCGGTGTGGAAACCAGGGAGAAGGCTTTCCGAATGCTGCGACAATCGCTCGCCGGGCTGATGCTCTGGCTCGCGCTCGGCTGCTCGCCCGAGAGCATTCCGGCGGATTCGGGTCTGCGAGTGATCTCGCTTTCTCCTTCGATCACCGCGATCGTGGTAGCGCTCGGTGCGACCGATCAACTCGTGGGAATTGATCGCTACTCCCGCGACGTGAAAGGCGTAGGGCATCTTCCCTCCCTTGGCGGACTGTTCGCGCCCGATCTGGAACGGGCGGTCGAGTTGCGGCCGACGCTCGTGCTGGCCGTTTCGAGTGCGCAACAGACCGGCTTTTTCGCGCAGCTACGCGCTCGCGGTGTGCGCGTGCGCGAACTGGAGCCGTATACACTGGGCGAAGTGTTCGAAAGTTACCGAGAGATCGGGGATCTGCTCGATCGGGATGCCGAGCCCCTGATCGCTCGCATCCGTGCCGAACTCGAACAAATCCGCGCATCGTCGCTGAATCGTCCTCGTCCGAGCGTCGCGCTCGTGATCGAACGCGATCCCGTATACGTGGCCGCCGGGGGTACTTTTGTCGATGAACTGATTCGCGTGGCGGGTGGGCGCAATGTGTTTGGCGACCTGCAGAGTCGATACCCACAGGTATCTCTCGAACTGCTCGCCGAGCGCGCGCCGGATCTCCTGATCGACTCAACGGTTCCAGATCTGGATCCGGCCCGGATGGCCGAAGCACGGGCACACTGGGCGCGTTTCAATTGGATCGGCCGGGTCGAATTCATCGCGCCGGGTGTAGCCACCGTTCCCGGTACGGACCTCGCTGAAGGTGCGCGGCTCCTGCGCGAACAGATCCACCCGGATCTCCATTTGAGTCAGGTGCCGTGAAGCGCGCGACACCGACGCTCCTGTTCGCTTCGCTGATTGCGATGCTCGTGCTCGCCTTCCTGGCGAGTCTCGCGCTCGGTTCGGCGGAGAACCCCACGAGTGAGATCATCCTACAGATTCGCCTGCCGCGCACGATCCTGGCGGCGCTGGTCGGTGCAGGCCTGGCGACGGCCGGAGCGCTCCTGCAGGCCTTGCTGCAGAATCCGCTCGCCGACCCGTACGTGTTGGGCATTTCCGGGGGGGCAGCGTTGGGTGGAGTACTGGCGTTGGCCTTCGGATTGGGTGTCGGAGTTGGCGCGCTCACGGTTCCGGGGGTCGCCTTTATCGGGGCGCTCGTCGCGACGGCTCTCTTGTATCTCGTCGCCGGTGCGGGCGGGCGCGCACCGGCGCACAGCCTCTTGTTGACGGGAGTCGTGTTCAACGCCTTCGCGTCTTCACTGATCGTGTTCGCGACCACGGCGAGTGACCTGAGCCGCGTCGCGGGGGTTTTCCTGTGGCTGATCGGGTCGATCCGACTGGTCGATCCGACGATGATTGGCGCCGTTGCCGTGCTGCTCCTGCTCGGGCTCTCGGTCGGTATGTACTACGCCTATCCGCTCAATCTCCTTTCGCAAGGAGACGACACTGCGGCCAATCTCGGCGTCGATGTGCGAAGAACGCGGAAGCGAATCCTGTTTGCGACCGCCCTGATGATAGGCGCGTCCGTTTCGGTATCGGGCCTGATCGGCTTCGTAGGGCTGATCGTTCCCCACCTATTGAGACTGTTGATTGGTTCCGACAACCGCCTGCTCGTGCCCGCTTCGGCATTGCTAGGCGCAGCCTTTCTCGTGGCGACCGATGCCGTCGCGCGCACGATTCTGGCTCCGACTGAACTTCCAGTCGGAGCAATTACCGCACTCTTCGGCGGCCCGCTATTCCTGGTTCTGCTGCGTCGCGAACTGGCGAGGCGAGTGACGTGAGTTCTCCTCTTTCGGCAACGGGCTTGAGTCACGCCTATGGAAGTTCCCGCGTATTGCGCGACGTGGACTTCAGCTTTGCATCCGGGAAACTCGTGATCGTGGTTGGGCCCAATGGTTCCGGCAAGACGACGCTGGCGCGTATTCTCTCGGGCGTGCTGAAGCCGCAGTCCGGTCGCGTTCTGCTCGACGGGCAGGAGTTGGCGACTCTCTCGCATCGGAAGATCGCACAGAGCCTAGCGGTCGTGCCCCAGGACACTTCTATTCCTTTTCCCTACAGCGTCGAAGAAATGGTGGCGATGGGCAGGGCTCCGTTTCTCGGGGCGTTGGGCCGGGAGAGTGAGGTGGATCGCCAGACTGTTGCCGGCGCACTTGCCGAACTGGACCTCGTCGATCTGTACCAGCGCGACTACAGCACGCTTTCGGGAGGCGAAAAGCAACGAGTCCTGCTGGCCCGGGCACGTGCGCAGGACACCGACAAGCTTCTGCTGGATGAGCCGACGGCACACATGGACATCGGGCACCGACTGCACTGCTTCGAGTGGCTTCGTTCCTGGCTCGATGCGGCCCACGGACTGCGCTCGGCTGCCGTCATCACGCACGATCTGATGCTGGCTGCCCATTTCGCCGACACCCTGGTATTGCTGCATCACGGCTCAGTCGTGTGCAGCGGACCCGCCGAAACGGTCCTGACCCGGCAGCGCATTGCCGAGGTCTACGGAGTGGATGCGCGCGTGGATCGCGACCCCGAGGGAAACCTGCGCGTGACTCCACTGGGAACGCGACCCGATCGGGCAGAAGACTGAGCACGCCTCCGGCGAGTCGGTTCTCAGTTCAGTATGCTCCGCCGCCATGAGTCGTATCGAGCAGGTCAGCGCGCGCGAGATCCTCGACTCCCGGGGCAACCCGACAGTCGAAGTCGATGTAAAACTGGATTCCGGAGCTCTGGGGCGGGCCGCCGTGCCGTCGGGTGCTTCGACGGGCATTCGCGAGGCGCTCGAGCTTCGCGACGGCGGCGAGCGCTACCAGGGCAAGGGGGTGGCCAACGCGGTTGCCAATGTCACGGGTGAGCTTGCAAAAGCCGTGAAGCCTCTGGAGATCGGAGGTCTCAAAGAACAAGCGGCGCTCGATGCGGCGATGATCGAACTCGATGGAACACCGACCAAATCGCGCCTGGGAGCGAACGCACTCCTGGGGGTCTCACTGGCCGCCGCGCACGCGGCGGCAGTGGATTCCGGCCAATCGCTATTCCGCTGGCTCGCCGGGTCTCGGACGCCATCGCTGCCCCTGCCGATGATGAACATTCTCAACGGAGGTGCCCACGCTGCGAACAAGGTCGATTTCCAGGAGTTCATGATCCTGCCTACGGGCGCCGAGAGTTTCGCCGAGAGCCTGCGTTACGGCGTCGGCGTGTTTCACGCATTGCGCGACGTTCTACAGCAGGCGGGGTTCGCCACTGGAGTCGGAGACGAAGGCGGTTTTGCGCCGGATCTCAATTCGAACGAGCAGGCGGTGGAAATGGTCTTGCGGGGTATCGAGGCGGCCGGTTTCCGACCTGGTGAGGATATTCAGATCGGTCTGGATGTCGCGGCGAGCGAGGTTCATAAGGACAACCAGTACGTGCTTTACGGCGAGGGTGTTACGCGCTCGTGCGACGAGATGATCCGTCTGTACGAGGATTGGATCACACGTTATCCGATCGTGACGATCGAAGATGGTCTGGGCGAGACCGACTGGGATGGTTGGAAGCAACTGACCGACGCGATTGGGGATCGCGTGCAACTCGTGGGCGACGATCTCTTCGTCACCAATCCGGCCATATTCCGGGATGGTATACAGCGCGGAGTCGCGAACTCGATCCTCATCAAGCTGAATCAGATCGGAACGCTGACCGAAACGCTCGAGGCGCTCGAGATCGCCGACGACGCCAGCTACACGACCGTAATCTCACACCGCTCTGGCGAGACTGAAGACACGACGATCGCCGATCTGGCTGCTGGCCGAGATGCAGGACAGATCAAGACCGGCTCACTGTGCCGTTCCGATCGCGTTGCGAAGTACAACCAACTACTGCGCATCGAACAGGAGTTGGGGCCGAAGGCTCGCTTCCGAGGTGCCGATGCTCTCCGCTCGGCGACTTCGGTGGGTTCGTGAGCAGGCGCTTCGGCATCGCTCTGCTGTCGCTGGGTCTCCTGGCGTTTGTATTACCCGGTTCGCGCATCGTCAAGCAGATCTCCGAACGGCGCGTCGAGCAACTTCCGCTGCGCGTCGAAACCACGCTTTCGGGACTGGGAGAAGACTGGCCTGCGACGGTCATCATCGAGATGCACCCCGAACTGGGGACGCGGGTCTGGGATGGACAAGGGGGGCGCTGGCTGATTCGCAGGGGTCAGGTGGTCGCGGGAACCCTGATGCCGCCGCCGACCTGGGTGCCGGACCTGGAAATTCTAGTCCTGCGGGAAGAGGCTGATTTGACCCGATGGGCCCGACGCCACGATGTAAACCTATTGGAAAGTGAACTGGCGCGTTGCGGGGAGCGGGACTGTTTTCTGGTGGGCAATCGCTTCTCCGGTGGGCAATTGTGGGTCGACAAAGATCGCTTTGAAGTGCTCCGAGTCGTCCGGCCCGGCGGTCGCGAACTGGCGATGAGTCGCTATCGGGACTGGGAAGACCAGCGTTTCCCGAGCGAAATCACCATTTTGGAAGGTGTTGGGGAAGTCGGGTCGTTGTCGGTCGAAAGAGTCTCGCCTCACCGAGATCTCGGGGAGAGCGATCTTTCTCGGGCCTGGGTCGAAGGCGCACCCGCAACTCGCGCCCCTTGAAAAAATTCCACTGGCCAAGGAGTTCTCGAACGGATTACACTGTGCTTGAACTTCGAGCGCCAGATCCCCAGATACCGATGCAAAGCGTCGGTCGAATTCCAGACTCAGCGGAGTCGTGTGAGTTCAGGCGCAATTCCATACACAGTACAAGCAGTTCCGAGAGGGAGTCCCTATGTCACAGCGGATGAAGCTGCGGCTTCTCGTCATCGACGATGACGAAGATATCTGTCTGTACCTGAAGGAATTTCTGACCCGCGAAGGCTACCGGGTCTCGACCATCACCAAACCGATCGACGCCCTTCCCGAAATCAAGGAAGGTCGCCACCAGATCGTGTTGCTCGATGTGCGCATGCCAGGAACCGACGGGGTCGAGTTGCTTCGCCAGATTCGCGCGATCGATTCCGATATTTGCGTGATCATCATGACTGCCTACCCATCGGTGGAGAGCGCCGTCGATACCATGAAGGCGGACGCTTTCGACTATCTGCGCAAACCGTTCGATCTGGATCAGTTGCGCGGTGTAATTCAGCGCGCCGTTCGCGAGCGCGGCCTGATGATCGACGCAGAAGAGCGCGTGAACCAGGTGCTCGGCGCGAAGATTCGCATGTTGCGCAAGGAGCGGACGCTGACGCTCAAGCAGCTTGCGAACAAGACGGCGCTATCGGTGAGCCTGATCTCGCAGATCGAACTTGGCAAGAGCGCGGCTTCGGTATCGACACTGCGCAAGCTGGCTACCGCCCTCGGTGTGACGATGGCCTATCTGTTCGAGGGCATCTGAGCCGACGTCGATCGTTTCAGGCGACCGAACTCTCGACCTCTGGCGCCGCGTTGCGCAGCAAGATACGCGTGACATTCCCGTCGACTTCGAGCCGACCCCCCTGTGCCTCGATCAGATGACGAGTTACGAGCATCGTGAGTGGATCGGGTTCGGTGCCACGCCGTCCGATCTCGATCTCGATGCGCACTGGAAATCCAGGCTCCGAACCCTGGAGGATCTTGATTCCCATTCGCCCGTTCTTCCCGGCGATCTCGGCGCCGGACACCAATAACTCGCGGAAGGCGGCGCGCATGCGCTCTGGATCGACATGCGCGGGCTGTCGGTTCAAAAGACTCCAGGATGCACCGACGATACCGTCGCGCAGCTGCGGAACTTCCTCGGCCGCTTCCTGCAGGAGAGAGATTGGAGAGGTGGGTTTGGCCTGCATCGGTCGCGGTCGCGATACGAGCATGCGCGTCTGCCAGACGATGCGCTCGAGCGGGGCGAGCGCTTCGGGCGAAAAGCCGTCGCAGCGTCGCAGTTGTCGCAATGAGCCGCGGATCGCCTGGCCGAGCAGAGTGATCAGATGGGGCGGTGCAACCTCGGTGGCTTCGCATTCCGCGCCGCCGCCTGCAATGCCGCCCGAGGCGCCCCTGGAAGCGTGTCTGGCGGCGGGTTCGGGCCTGGCGATCGGATCGGGCACGACGCGCAGGAGTTCCGATGCGGGTAGCGGCGATCTTGCGCGTCGTGCATCGCGCTGACGCCGCAACACACCCCACGCAGCCATCACGCCGATGCCGCCCGAAAATCCAATTACTGCCCAGAGCCAGGGGCTCATCAGGCGATCACCCCCCGGTGAAGCCGCAAACACAGCCACTCGAAATCAACAACACCGCACACAGTAACCGATTCCAGAAGCAATCGCGGCCAATCTCCCCCGGGATTCAGGCCGCCGATACTCAAGACGTCCGCTTCATCTCCTCGGGAAGAAGGGAAAGCGCAATCGCGGTATCCCAGGGCAAAAAGCCCTCCGTGTCAGATCTATCCGCGTGCCGAAAACAGATTCCACGCGCGTCGAATCGAACTTCGATCACCTCGCAACCGATGTACAGCTTGAAGGCCGCACCTTCGCGGATGTGCATCGGTGGTTGCAATCCAGTCTCGCTGTGCCTCGCGTTTTGTTCCATCGAGTCCCTCGCGGGGAGGACTTTAGGATGGGGGCGTTATGAAGGATGCGCAGGATAAGCGAGAAAAATCGTAGCATTCTGATTGTGACAAGCGAGGATTCTTCCGTCGTCAGAGGAAACGACCGGCAGTCTACGCCAGTTCGGAAAGGCCAGCTTCGCCGAGTTACAGGTAGGGACTGGCTGGCGACGATCCAAGCGCGCACCATGTGTAGGCGCGAGTATTCCGACTCGCACTGTTTTGCGTTCAGGGGGAGAGATTCGATGCAAGATCGCGAAGAACTCGGGCACTCTGTCCGGGCTCGGTCGCTGGCGGTTCTGTTGGCCGGCTTGGTGTTGGCGTGTGGCGGCGGCGGCGATTCCGCCGATGCACCCGCGTCCGAAGTGCACTCCGGAGAGCAGAACGGGCATCCCGTACGGGGTGACTGGATGGTGCGCTGGCTGCTGGCCGATCCCGAGAACCTCAATCCGCTCACGTCCAACGATGCGTCGTCCAACAGCATCCTCAGCCTGATGATGGCTCCTCTTCTGACACTCGACAATCAGACGCTCGAGCAGAGGCCGGTCATCGCCAGCTTGTTGCCCGAGATCAGCGAGGACAAGCTCACCTACACCTTCCGCCTGCGCGATGACGTGACCTTCGCAGATGGCAAGCTGCTGAGCGCCGAGGACGTCGTCTTCACGATGAAGGCGATCAAGAACCCCGAGGTCATGGCCCCGCAGACGCGCAACTACTTCGACTCGGTGCGCGACGTGGTCGCCGTGGACAAGTACACCGTGCGCTTCGACCTGAGAAAACGCTACTTCCGCAATACCCTGGTACTCGGCTCGATTCAGCCACTGCCGCGCCACTTCTACGACCCTGACGATCTGATGGCCGAGGTCTCGATCCCCGAACTCGACGCATTCGACAAGCTCACCGGCAAGAAGAAGACGAACGCGCAGAAGTTCGCCAAGCAATTCAACGAACAGTACGATCGCAAAGTCATGGGCGCTGGCGCATTCACTTTGAAGGACCCGAAGACGGATATCATCACCGGGGAACGGATTCTCCTGACACGTCGCCCGGATTTCTGGGCGCCGGAAGATCCCGAACTCGGAGATGCCTACGTCGACAAGATCTTGTTTCGTGTGATCAACGACAAGGAAGCCGCGCTGGTTTCGTTCAAGGGACGCGATATCGACGTGATGGGTCTGACTCCCATACAGCACAAACGCCAGACCGGTACGACCCGCTTCGAGGCGCAGGCCCAGAAGAAGGAGCACGTATCGCCGGGCTATACCTACATCGGATGGAATGCCAAGAAGCCGATCTTTTCGGACGTTCGCGTGCGCCGCGCGCTTCGCTACTTCATCGACAAACAGAGCATCATCGACAAGGTTCTTCTGGGCCTCGGAGTTCCCGTCGAGGGTTCGATCTTCATCGGGCGCAGCGAGTACAACAAGAGCCTGCCCGGGCACGAGTTCGATCCGGAGAAGGGCAAGAAGTTGCTCGCGGAGGCGGGCTGGAAGGACTCCGACGGCGATGGTGTCCTGGACAAGACGCAGGGCGGAAAGAAGCGCGATCTGGTCTTCGAGATCATCTCCAATAGCGGCAATGATATTCGCAAGGCGATCGGCCTGGTCGTGATCGACGAGATGAAGCGCGCGGGCATCGGTGCATCCTTCCGCGAGATCGACTGGGGCATCATGCTCGAACAGGTTCGCGGGCAGAAGTACGATGCCGTGATCCTGGGCTGGCAGATGGGCGTGGTATCGCCGGACCCCTATCAACTCTGGCACTCTTCGCAGGCGGTACAGGGCGGTTCGAACCACGTGTCTTTCAAGAACGATGAGGTGGATCAGTTGCTGGAGGACTACCGGGTCGAGTTCGATCCGGCTCGGCGCAAGAAGCTGATCGATCGCTTCCAGATGATCCTCTTTGAAGAGCAGCCCTACGCATTCCTCTTCATGAAGAGGGCCGTTACTGCCTGGGACCGGCGTTTTCACGGTGTTACCTGGTATCCGAGTGAGAGTACGGATCTCGGCGAGTGGTGGGTGCCGAAGAACGAACAGAAGTACAACTGACGCGCGTCGATGGCTTCGTATTTGCTTCAGCGCGTGATTCTGCTGAGCCTGACGTTCATCGCGATCACGGTTCTCCAGTTCGTGCTCATCCACCAGGCCCCCGGCGATCCCGTCGAAATGTTCTTTTCCGGGGGAGTTGCAGGAGGTACCGAGGGTGTCTCGCCCGAGAAGCTGGCCGATATCGAGCGCGCGAAAGCGGATCTGCGCCAGAAGTTCGGACTCGATAGGCCTCTGCCCGTTCGATACGGGATCTGGTTAGGCAGGACGCTGCGCGGTGATTTCGGCACGAGCTTCAAGGACGACCGCGACGTCTGGACCAAGATCAAAGAGCGCGTGCCGCTGACGGTCGAGCTGAACATCTACGCCATCGTGATCATGTTCGCGCTCTCGATCCCCCTTGGAATCCTGTCGGCCACGCGCGAAGGCAGCCTGGCCGACCAGGCTTCTACGCTGATCATGTTCATGCTCGTCTCTCTGCCTTCGTTCTGGATCGGAACTCTGATCATCATCTATCTGTGCGGTGGCGACTTCTACGATTGGTTCCCACCCGCGGGTGTCCGTTCGCTTCAATACGATCCAAACTGGTCCTTCCTCGAGCGCGCGCTCGACCGCGCCCATCACCTGGCTATGCCGGTATTCATCACGACCTACGCTTCATTCGCATTTCAGTCGCGAGTCCTGCGCTCGTCGATGCTGGAAGTGAAGGCGCTCGATTACGTGCGCACAGCGCGGGCCAAGGGGGTCTCCGAGCGAACCGTGATCCTGCGACACATTCTGCGCAATTCGATCATTCCGATCGTCACGAACATCGGCGGCCTGCTGCCCGCGTTGATCGGTGGCTCGGTGATCGTCGAGACGATCTTCTCACTGCCCGGGCTCGGCCAGCTCAGCTATCAGTCTGTTCTCGCGCGCGACTATCCGGTCGTACTGGCCCTGCTGTCGATCAGTTCGGCGTTGGCGTTGATCGGCATCCTGATCTCCGACATCGCACTCACACTCGTCGACCCGCGCATCAGCTTCCAGCGGAGCCAGGGATGAGTCAGCACACTTCCAGCCAGAAATTTCTGGCGCGGGTCTGGCGGGACTTCAAGGGTCGGCGCGCCGCTTTTGCCAGCCTGTGCATGGTGATTGCCATGGGCGTCGTCGCCTTGAGCGCGGACTTCATCGCAAACGAAAAGCCCTACTACATCGAAGTGGAAGGCGAAGGGTACTTTCCCGCCTTCATCGACTACGGCGTTTGGCTCGGCCTGCGCAACTGGCCCCGACCTTTGCTCAACGCCGACTTCAAGAGACTCGCCGAAAAATCGCAGAGCGTGATCTTCGCGCCGATTCCGTATTCGCCCGAGCGCGTGGATATTCGCGGTGAGGTCTTCGCGAACCCTTCGGCGGAGCATCTGCTGGGAACGGATCGACTGGGGCGCGATGTAGCGGCAGGTCTGATTCACGGCACACGAATTTCGCTGACGATCGGGCTGGTCGTGGTGGCGATCCAGGCGACGATCGGAATCCTGCTCGGCGGGCTCGCCGGTTACTACGGTGGCTGGGTCGATATCGCCATCTCGCGTTTCATAGAGATGATGCTCGGTATACCCACCTTCTTTATCCTGATCACGGTCGCCGCGATCTTTCCGCCATCGATCTTCTTGATCATGGTCATTCTGGGCGTGACGGGATGGACGGGTATCGCCCGCTACATCCGCAGTGAGTTCCTCAGAGTGAGGGCCATGGAGTTCGTGGAAGCCGCGCGCAGCCTGGGCAGCACGGACGCGCGGGTCATGTTCCGCCACATCCTGCCCAATGCCATTGCGCCGGTCCTCGTGGCGATGGCCTTTGGAGTCGCCGGTGCAATCATGGCCGAGTCATCCCTGAGCTTTCTGGGAATCGGTGTTCCCGCGCACGTCGTGACATGGGGCTCGATCCTGGCTGAAGCGCGCGCCAATACGTTCGCCTGGTGGCTCGCGGTGTTCCCCGGGCTGGCGATCTTCGTCACGGTGACCGCCTACAACCTGCTGGGCGATGGCCTGCGGGACGCGATGGATCCGCGTGTGACCGGGGGCTGAAGCTCCGGCGCCTGCTATTCTCCAGTGCATGAGGACGCTCGAAGGTTATTCGGGGCGCCGCGGGGTATCGATCCCGTGTGTGACCGTACTGGATCCCGATGGAAATCCGATTGACGCAGATCAGCGCCGCCTGATCCGTTTCCTGGCGCAATCCGGCCGCGGCGCCGATGTGATTTTCGCCATGGGAACCACAGGCGAGTGGAACGTGCTCGATCAGGCGCGACGTCACCAGGTCATTCGCGCGAGCGTCGACGAAGTCCACAAGCTTGCCGATCGACACGTCCAGAGTGGCGAACGACCGGTCGAAGCGTGGGTCGGCGCGACCGCGCCCACCCGCGCCGAAACTCTGGAGACTCTGGAACTCTCCCTGGAGATCGATGCAGACGCGGTCGTGATCGCACCCCTGGCGATCTCCGACGTGGACGATCCGGTGCGTTTCCTGACCCGCGACGTGGCCGATCTCCTCGACGAGCGAAATTGCTGCCTGCCGGTTTTCCTGTACGACAATCAAGAAATCGCCGCAGGTGAAGTGCCCTACCTACGTACCCGCTGGGTCAAACAACTGAGCCGTCTCGATTTCGTGCGCGGTATCAAGGTATCGGCACCCCCGCGCAAACTCGGTCACTACACGAAGGCCGCCCGGCAGTTTCGCGACAGCGGATCGTTTGGGATCTACGTGGGCAACGCGCTGTACATCCTGGACATGATGCGCCCGCACGAGGGGTTCTGGGGGCGCATCGTCGAACAGTGGAACCGCTTTCTCCTGCACGATCTGTTGCCGGCCGGCGTGATCACCGGTCCCGGAAACCTGTGGCCGCGGGAATGGCAACGCGCGTGGCAGGTGGCCTCGGCAGGAGACGTTGAGCGCATGGATCAGATGAAGCATCTGTTCACGCGCTTCGGCCAGCTGTACCGCTTTCCCGAGGGCAAGCGCAGCCTGGCTGCTCACAAGCGTGGACTTTTCAGCAGTGGAGTCATCTCGAGCGACGCCGTGGCGCGCGGAACGCCCGCCATGAACGCGGAACAGGCCGCGAGCTTCGACGCAAGTCTCGAGGTCCTGCGCGCGGAAATGCGTGCGACTCTTCCGGAGATCTGGATTAGCGATCCACAAGAGGCAGACGAGCAATGAGTTCGAAGCGCGCCACACTCGATCACTTTTTTGACGTCACCCTGCGAGAGCTTGCCGGGGTCGCGGAGCGCTGTAATCGCGAGGCGATCGCCGCGGCCGTCGATCTGATTCACAAGGCCGAGACGGAAGGGGGACGGGTTGCGGTTACGGGGATCGGCAAGCCCGAGCATCTCGCGCGCTATGCGGCGTCACTTCTGTCCAGTACTGGCACGCCCGCGGTTTTCTTGCACGGCACCGAAACCACGCACGGAAGTCTGGGACAGATTCGTCCCGGCGACGTCGTGATTGCGATCTCCAACAGCGGTAGCACCGAGGAGTTGCTCAACGCTGTCGGCGCACTCGAATCCTACGGAGCGCGTCTGATTGCCGTGACTGCGAATCCCGATTCCCCACTCGGACGGGCCTCGGAGTTGGTACTGGAGGCGCGGGTCGATGACGAGGGTGGGCCCCTGGGACTTGCGCCACGGGCAAGCTATCTGGCCGAAAACCTCGTGCTGATGGCACTCTCGGTCGCGCTACAGGACGCAAAGGGTCTGACGCGCGAGGAGTACCACCGACGGCATCCGGGCGGGGCGCTGGGCAGGAGAAGCAGTTCGTAGCCAGGCGATCGCTCGCGGGCTAGGGAATCTCTGCACAGGGAGGATTCGAGCGAGAAGCGGGAGTCGCCGCCTGAGCAAGAAGCGTGATCCGATCGCAGATCCGTAGATCTGCAGAGGGTCGCGCGACGCAGCGCAGGCGGATGCATCGAGCTTCGCAGC
>JAAELY010000488.1 GCA_024226335.1 bacterium | reverse complement strand
GCTGCGAAGCTCGATGCATCCGCCTGCGCTGCGTCGCGCGACCCTCTGCAGATCTACGGATCTGCGATCGGATCACGCTTCTTGCTCAGGCGGCGACTCCCGCTTCTCGCTCGAATCCTCCCTGTGCAGAGATTCCCTAGCGATTGCTGTCGGTCAGCGATCGGTTCCAGTCAGGGATCGCTATCAGTTCTCACCCGCGACCAGGTTCGAGTCGCTCGGTTGGGCCGCGCGCACGACCTGACGGCCTCCGGCCGTGCGTTCGGACGAGAGCCCGCGCAGTCGTGCGTTAAGTCCGAGTTCGCTGCATGACTCGATGCGGACGACGGGCCGCGAACCTCGTCTCGGTCGGCCGGTGCCGGTCGCCCCCACGCGCAGCTCGACGCGTGTCGCGAACGGAGGATCGACGAGTTCGAGTGCAACACTCTCGCCCGGTTCGACGCGGCCCTGGTAGACCCAACGGGAGCGCCATTGAGCCGAAACCTCACCCGTGTCGTCGTACGCTTTCATGCGCAATCCGATCCAGGCCAGCGCATGCTCGCTACGATTCTTGAAAATCGCGCACACTCCGGTGCGATCGGGAATCCCGTCGAAGTGCATCGCGTAGGCGGCGTGGAATCCATCGAGTTCTTGCGCAGTCCGGCAAGAGCACACGAGGGAACCCAATAGCGCGATTGTCGCGACGAGTGCAGTTCGTGGGGGGGACCGCATGCCCCGGTTTCGGCACTGGCGTGAGGGTCTTTACCCTCGTTTCTTGTTTCAGGTCCGCTTGGAAAGGGCTTCCCTCACGAGAGGAAGCCGATCGTTGCCGAAATACATATCGTCGCCGTCGATGAAAATCGTCGGTGAGCCGAACCCTCCGCGTTCGATCAACTCGTCGGTGTTCTCTCTCAGGGCGTTTTTCAGTTCGGGTTTCTGGATATCCGCTAAGAAGTGGACCGGGTCGAGTCCGAGCGTTTTGACGATCTCGCGCAGCACATCGTCACGAGAGATGTCCAGCAGATCGCTCCAGTACGCCTCGAATACGGCGCGCGCGTAGCCCGGAAGGAGACCCTTTTCGAGTGCGAAAAGGGCTCCGCGCATGGCTTTGACGCTATTGACCGGAAAAACGGACGGCGATCCGATGCGAAGTCCGCACAGACGCGCCCAGTCGGCCAGGTCTTTCGCGTAGTAGCGCGCCTTGGCCGGTACCGGATTTGCGCGCTGTTCATACACGCTCTGGTTGATCGCGTTGAAGACGCCGCCTACCAGAATCGGCTTCCAGACCAGGTCGGTCTGAAATTCTCGACACGTGTTTTCGATCTGATCGAATGCGAGATAGGTCCACGGACTCGAGCAATCGAAGAAGAATTCCAGTCGAGCCATAGGGGATTCCCCTTTCCGTTCCGACCTTACACGCGCGCGCGCCCGCATCTCAAATCGTGTAGATTCCTCCTGCCTCGGGGAGGATCTTCCAGCCGAATTCGCTGGAGCCCCGACAAGAGGGGAGCGCGGGGATCTCATGGAGGTCATCCATCACGACATCGTCCTTGTGGGGGGCGGCGGTGCCGGGTTGCGTGCGGCCATGGCCGCCGTCGAAGCAGACCCTTCGATCAGCGTGGCCTGCGTTTCAAAGCTCTATCCGATGCGAAGTCATACTGTCTCCGCAGAAGGCGGTGCAGCCGGTGCCGTTCGCGATGACGACAGTTTCGAGCTGCACGCCTACGATACGCTGAAGGGGAGTGACTTCCTCGCTGATCAGGACACCGTAGAGACCTTTGTTGAAGCCGCGCCCCGCGAGTTGGTCCAACTCGAGCACTGGGGCTGCCCCTGGAGCCGCGATCCCGACGGAAAGATCTCGGTGCGCTTCTTCGGCGGCATGAGCGTGAAACGGACATGGTTCGCTACGGACAAGACCGGCTTCCATATGTTGCATGCGCTCTTCCAGAACTCCATGCGCTACGACCGTATCGTGCGCTACGACGAGTTCTTCGCGACTCGTATCCTGACGGAGAACGGTCGTGCCCGCGGCGTCGCCGCCTTCGATATCCGCACAGGTCGGATGCATGCAGTACTCGGCCGAGCAGTGATCTTGTGTACCGGCGGTGCCGGCCGCATCTTCCCGTTCACGACCAACGCGGCGGTCAAGACGGGTGACGGCATGGCGCTGGCCTACCGCGCGGGGGTCGGGCTCAAGGACATGGAGTTTGTCCAGTACCATCCGACCGGTCTGCCGGGAACAGGCATCCTGATCACGGAAGCATCACGCGGTGAAGGAGGCCACCTGAAGAACGCCAAGGGGGAGCGCTTCCTGGTCGACTACGACTACGGAGTGGGCAACAAGGCGGAACTCGGTCCCCGCGACATGGTTTCGCGCGCCGAGATGAAGGAATTTCAGGCGGGTCGCGCCTTCAAGGGTGCCTACGGCGAATACGTGCATCTGGAACTGATGCATCTGGGTGAGGAGAAGATCAACAAGAAGCTGCCCTTCGTGCGCGAACTGGCGCGCAACTACGTGGGTATCGATCCGGTCTGGGAGCCGATTCCGGTGCGGCCCGTCGTGCATTACATGATGGGCGGTGTAGATACCGACGTCGACGGTGCGACCGAACTTCCGGGTCTGTATGCCGCAGGTGAGTGTGCTTCGGTTTCGATCAACGGTGCGAACCGCCTCGGAAGCAACTCGCTGACCGAGTGCCTGGTGTTCGGGCAGCGCTCTGGGAAAGCAGCGGCGAAGTTTGCTCTCGATGCCAGCGAGGGCAGCGAGAGTCATCTGGTCGAGCAGGCCCGTGTAGAAGAGAACCGGGTCGAGTCACTGCGCGGTAAGCACGGTGGCGAAAAGATTGCCGATATTCGCCGAGAGCTGAACCTGGCCATGGAATCCGGTTGTGGTGTGTTTCGCGAAGAGGATTCCATGCAGGCCAGTTTTCAGACGATCACACAGCTCAAGGGTCGCTATGCAGACATCGGCCTGGGCGATACGAGCCGAGTGTTCAATACGGAAATCGTCAACGCGCTGGAACTCGGCAATATGATCGACGTTGCCGAGACGGTTGCCCTCTCGGCAGCGGCTCGAAAGGAAAGTCGCGGGGCGCATACCCGTACGGATTTCCCGACGCGCAACGATCGGGACTTTCTGAAGCACAGCGTTGTGAAGTTTGCGGCCGACGGACCGAGACTCGAGTACAAGCCCGTGACGATTACGCGCTGGCAGCCCGAAGAGCGGAAGTACTGAGATGGAGGTCGAGGTCCGCAAGTTCGAGGTCTTCCGCTTCCGTCCCGAAGAAGAAGAGGAGCCGACCTACCACACGTACGAAGTTCCCTGTATGCCGGAATGGGTGGTCCTGGATGCGCTGAATGCCATCAAGGACGATATCGATCCCACGCTCTCGCACCGCTGGTCTTGTCGCATGGGCGTGTGCGGCAGCTGCAGCATGCTGGTGAACGGTCGTCCTGTTCTGACGTGCAACGCGTTCGTCAAGAATTACGAGGGCACGATCCGCGTCGAGCCTCTTTCGAACTTCCCCGTGGTGCGCGATCTGGTCGTCGAACTCGATAGCTTCATGGCCAAGCTGCAGAGTGTGAAGCCCTGGATCATCCGCAAGGCCGAGAAGGATCTGGGTGAGGGAGAGTATCTGCAATCACCCGCTCAACTCGAAGAGTTCAAACAGTACTCCATGTGTATCAACTGCTGCCTGTGTTATGCGGCTTGTCCCGTGCTCGCCAGTGAGCCCGATTTCGTAGGTCCGGCGGCGATCGCTCTTGCGCATCGCTACAATCTCGATTCGCGAGACGAGGGCAACCATGAGCGCTACGACGCGATTCACGGACACGATGGGGTCTGGGCCTGTTCGTACTCCAACGAATGCTCCCAGGTCTGCCCGAAGCACGTAGATCCTTCGATGGCGATCAACCAGGCCAAACTCACCGGCGCGTTGCAGTGGTTCAAGCTCTTGCCGAAGAGGAGCTTCACGTGAGCACTGCGCAGATCCAGTCCGTGGGCCAGGGGCGAACGCGCACCGCCCCGGCCAATCCACCCGATGGCTTTCCCCTGGGTTTTCCGCGCTACCGCAACTACACGGTCTTCGCATTCACCTCACTGGCGCTGGCGTTAGCCGCGTTGATCCTGCTGTTTGGCGTCGCTGCGCTGGGGCGCGGCGAAGATGCCTGGCAGGGCTATCTCGCGATTCTGTCGTCTGCGCCGATGCTCCTGCTCTCCGCTATTCTGCTGGGCTTCTCCTTGTACTTCGCGCTGCGCTTTGGCTGGGTGGGCCGCAAGATCGCAGCGGGTCGCATCGGACCCATTCCGGCCCCGCCCGTCCCGCTTCTGTTTCTGGGCGCCGCACCCATCGCCGGATTCGTGGTGCTGTGGCTGCTGATTCTGGCTCTGCTCGGAGGAGCACTGGGGTGATTCGGCGATTAGAACCGCTCTGGTGGATTCTTTTCGGCGCTGGTGGTTTCATCGCGGCGTTCACGATTCCCGGTCTGATTACCGGGCTTTTCCTGCTCGGCCCACTCGGCTTCTTTGAGTCGGGTCTAGACTACGAACGTGTTCTGGGTCTGGCCACGCAACCGCTGGGACGAGCATTTCTGATCGCGGTGATCTCGCTGACGCTCTGGCATAGCGCGCATCATCTGCGGCATCTGTGCATCGACCTGGGTGTGAAAGGGCAGGGCGCAGCTTACGGATCGTACGGCTTCGCGCTCCTGGGAACGATCGCCGCTTTCGTTGTTACGCTCGGCCTCTGATCAGTCCAGGCCGAACTCGCGCAGGATCGCGGCACGATCGGCATCGAGTTCCGGTGCAGGCGGGCGAGTTTCCGGATCGGGATGGCCGCCCAGCTTGATCGGGTTGCCCGCCATCTCGAGTATCGTGCCCGAGGGATCTGTAGTGCTGACGATCATATTGCGCGCGCGTACGTGCGCGTCCTCGAGCACCTCTTTCACGTCGTTGATCGGTCCGCAAGGTACGCCCGCCTTCTGCAGGGAATCGAGCCAGTTTCGCGTGTTCTGCGCTGCGAGTGCCGCTTCGATTTCGATGGCCAGGGCAGGCTCGTTCTGGTTGCGCAACTCATTGCTCGCAAAACGCGAGTCGTCGGCGAGTTCCGGTCGCGAAAGGCATTCGCACAGCTTCCGAAACAGCGCGTCGTTACCGGCGGCAATGACCACCTGGCCATCCGCTGTTCGAAAAGCCGCAAACGGCGTGATCGACGGATGTCGGGCACCGAGCGGTCCGGGGACCACGTCCGTCGCCCGATAACGCGCGATCGCGTTCTCCAGGATGGCAACCTGGGAGTCGAGCATGCCCACATCGATCTTCTCGCCGCGGTCACTGCGCTCGCGCTCGAGCAAGGCCGCGTTGATGCCGAGTGCAGTGAACATTCCCGCGGCGATATCGCCGATTGAGGTGCCCACCCGCGTGGGGTTGCCGCCGGACTCCCCCGTCAAGCTCATGATGCCCCCCATCGCCTGGACGACCATGTCGTAGGCCGGGCGTTCCGAATAGGGCCCGGTGTGGCCGAAGCCGGAGACGGCTGCGTAGATCAGACGCGGGTAGGTCGTGCGCAGGGTTTCCCAACCAAAGCCCAATCGTTCCAGCGTGCCGGGGCGGAAGTTCTCGACCAGAACGTCGGCCTTGTCGAGCAGACCTTCGAAGATACGGCGGTCGGCAGCCTGTTTGAGATCCAGAGCGATACTCGACTTGCCCCGGTTCAGCGACGCAAAATACGCGGACGTCTTCTCTACGAAGGGGCCGATGTGTCGCGCGTCGTCACCGACCCCCGGGCGCTCGACCTTGATCACGCGCGCCCCGAGTTCCGCGAGCAGCATGGTGCAATAGGGGCCGGCGAGCACGCGACTCAGATCGACGACCAACACCCCTGAAAGCGGACCCGCTGCAGACATGCTGCGAGTCTACAGCCGTGGTGCGAAGAATGGGTCTGGTGCCGAAGACGTCAGATCGAGGATTTCAGGCAACTCTGGGGAGCGCAAAACGGGCCTCTCGGCCTCGCTCTGACGCACGGAGGGGTCAGGCCCATTCCTCGCACCACCACTCTCAAGTCGTTCTCCACTTGTGCCGTTGGGTGAGTTAATGATATTGATATCCATTATCAATAACCCCCTGACCCCCAGTCGGCCTGCAAATGATGTGCAGGTAGACGGGGTTGGAGATCTGGAAGTGAACGAGTCGGCACGTGAAGCGGAGCTATTGAAAGCGGATTGGGCGGTTTCTGCGGGTCGCGCGGGAGACTCCTGTCGTTCGCTCTCGCAGTTTGAAGCGGGTTCTCGTGCGCGAATCTGCTCGCATGCGCCTTCTGAGGCGGTCCCGGAGCGCCTGCTCGAACTGGGTTTCGTTCCGGGTACGGAACTGGAAGTGGTGCGACGGGCGCCGTTTGGCGGTCCGGTCGAGGTCGAACTCCGGGGTTATCGCATCTGCCTGCGTCCCTCAGAGCTCCAGAGCCTGTGCGGGGTCGACCAGGTAGGAAGCGCGTGAGCGCACCCGCCTTGTCTGCGCCAGTCGAGCCCCTTCACGTTGCGTTGGTCGGGTCGCCCAATGCCGGCAAGACCACTCTGTTCAACTCCCTGACCGGGTCGCGTGCGAAGGTCGGAAATTACGCGGGTGTGACGGTCGAGCGCCGCGAGGGTGTGTTGCGCGGCTCCGAACGTCCGATCACCTTGCTCGATCTGCCCGGTACCTACAGCCTGCGCGGGGAAACCCCGGACGAACAGGTCGTTTCCCGCGTACTCGACGGGCAATTGGAGTCCGAGTCCCAGCCCGACGCTCTCCTGGTGGTCGCCGACGCCACGACTCTGCGTCGCGGACTGGCGCTGGTGCTCGAGGTGCTCGAGCACTCCAGGCCTACCGCACTCGTGCTGACGATGATCGATGAGGAGCGGGCCCGTGGCGGTCGGCTCGATACGCACCGGCTCTCCAGTCTTCTCGGGATTCCAGTCGTCGGAGTGGTCGGCCATCGCGGCGTCGGCCTGCCGTCGCTACGGCGCCTGCTGGAACAACCAGAAGCGTGGCCTCGCGATGGAGGTCCGCCGAGTTTCGAAAGCGCGACGGAGCGTTTTGCCTGGGTGGATCGCGCGTGCGCAGAAGTGGGGGCCGACGAACTCCGTGCGGACACGCGCAGCGATCGCGTCGATCGTGTCCTCCTCCATCCCGTCTCGGGGATGCTCGTATTTGCGGCCGTCATGGTCGTGCTCTTTCAGAGCATTTTCGCGTGGGCGGGTCCGGCGATGGATGTGATCGACGGGCTGGTCGGCGAGCTTGCCAGCGTATCGCGCGCGAACCTTCCAACCGGCTTTCTCACCGACCTGTGGGTCGACGGGATTGTCGCTGGCGTCGGTTCGGTGGTGATCTTCCTGCCGCAGATCGTCATCCTTTTCACCCTCATCCACTTTCTTCAGGATGTCGGCTATATGGCGCGCGCAGCATTCGTGGTCGACCGGGTCATGGGCTGGGTCGGACTTCAGGGTCGAAGTTTCGTGCCACTGCTTTCCTGCTATGCGTGTGCGGTGCCCGGTATCATGGCTGCGCGCACGATCGCTCAACCGCACGATCGACTTGCGACGATCCTGGTTGCGCCGTTCATGACCTGCTCGGCCCGCTTGCCGGTTTACACACTCTTGATCGCCGCATTCGTTCCCGCCGCGATGCTCGGCCCCGTCGGGCTTCAGGGCATGGTCATGCTCGGTCTGTACTTACTGGGTACGATCACCGCATTGGCGTCGGCGGCGTTGCTCAAATCGAGTGTGTTGCGAGGCCGTCCAGCGACCTTCTACATGGAGTTGCCGCCGTATCGTATTCCGACATTGCGACTGCTTGCACGACAGGTTTTCGATAGCGCCTGGGCGTTCGTTCGTCGCGCGGGTACGATGATCATGGTGGCGTCCATCGTGCTGTGGGCGCTTTTGAACTTTCCCGGTGCGGCTGAAAATCCCTCGCTCAACGAAACCGAACAGGCGCAGGCGCATCTCGATGCGAGCTACGCCGCGCAACTCGGCCGGGGGATCGAACCGGCGATCGCACCGCTGGGATTCGACTGGAAGATCGGCGTCGGCCTGATCGCCAGCCTGGCGGCGCGCGAGGTGATCGTTGCGACGCTGGCTCAGATCTACGCGGTCGGGGATGCGGACGATTTCGACAGTCTGCGCGAAGCGCTCATCCGCGATACGAATCCCAGAACCGGAAAGCCGGTCTTTACCCTGGCTACCGCGTTGTCGTTGATGGTCTTCTTCGTCTTCGCCCTGCAATGCACTTCGACGATCGTCATCATGGCACGGGAGACGGGAGGCTATCGTTGGCCGGCGATCGCCTTCGGTTACATGCTCAGCCTCGCCTGGATTGGCAGCTTCGTGACATATCGCGTCGCAAACGCTTTTCTCTGATGCGTGTCGGTAGCTGATCAAGCGAAGTTTGCGCATCGCGGCGTGATCGAGGGTTTCTACGGGCGACCGTGGTCGCACGCCGATCGCCTCTTTGCGCTCGAGCGCATGGGCCGCGCGGGCATGAACACCTACGTGTACGCGCCCAAAGACGATCCGCTGCATCTAGAGCGCTGGCGCGAACCTTATTCCGAACAGCAGATGGTGGAGTTTGGCGAACTGGTACGCGCCGGCGAACGCTTCGGCGTACGCGTGGGATTCGCGGTTTCGCCCGGGCGTTCGATCACCTACGGCAGCGCGGAAGAGCGGGCTCTGCTGGTCGAGAAGTTCCGCGCTTTCCGGGAACTCGGCAGCACCTTCCTGTCGCTCGCTCTCGACGATGTGCCCAGTGAGTTCAAGCTCGAGGAGGATCGGCGGACTTTCTCGTCGATGGCCGAGGCGCACGCGCTGCTGACCGAGACACTGGCCGAGGCGATGGGGCCCGAGGTCACGCTCTGGCTCGTGCCCATGGACTATATCGGTGTCGAGGCGACGGACTACCTGGCGCTGCTCGGCGAGCGGCTCGCACCCGAGATCGAAATTGGCTGGACGGGTCGAACCGTCGTCAGTCCGGAGATTCGCAGCGACGAGGCCAGTCAGAGCGCGCAGGTCTTGCAGAGAAAGCCATTGATCTGGGACAACGTGCCGGTGAACGACGGCCCGATGCGATCGATGCTGCACCTCGGGCCGTACGTCGCGCGCGATCGCGATCTGTTCCAGCACGCCAGCGGCATTCTGCTCAACCCCATGGAGCAGTCTCATGCGAGCCTGATTAGCGTCCTTACCGCAGCTGAGTATCTGGAGAATCCCGACAGCTACGATCCCGAGGCGGCCTGGTTGCGCGCGATCGAAGCGTCGGGCGCGGGCGCCAGCGGTGCCCTGCATGACTTCGCCCTCGCGCATCGCTTCTCGGCGCAATCACCGGACGATCGCGATGCGGAGATCGAACAGGGACTCGAGCGATTGCTTTCCTGCCCGCCATCCCAGCCGCTTCCAGGCGCCGAGATCGAGTCTTTGCAGGCGATTCTGGCGCGACGCCTCACAGCGAGTCCTGCACTTCGCAGCGATCTAGAGGATCGCAAGCTCGCCGAAGAGCTGGAGCCCTGGCTCGCGTCGCATCTGCGCGAGACCCGGCGCATCGAATCCGCGCTCAATGTGCTGGCGATCCTCGATTCGGACGCGCCGCGAAGTGCGCAGACCTACGCGTTCATGGCCATGCAGGGACGTTTCACGCTAGAGCCTGAAAACGGCAAGATTAGTTACGGACCGCGCCGCGCGATGTATCCGCAACTGAATTCCATGCGCGACGATGCGATGGGCTTCGGGAGCGATCCTGTGCTTTTCAGAGACCGCTGCCTGGCCGATGACTTCGTCGCCTTGGCGGAGAGCCGTGCTCTGGCAGCGCTTGGCGGAGTCTCTCCGAATTCCGGGTAGAGCCACGGCCCCGGATATCTCGTTACTCTTTGGAGCTGTCGATCGGCGCGTGCCGCCGCACTCCCATGGGGCGATCCGAGGGGATGTCGAGCAGGTCGTCGCGCTCCACGAGATACTGTTCGAGCATCGGCTTCAGGATTCGACCGAGGATCTTCACATCGTCCAGCGCATCGTGTCGGCGCAGGCCTTCAATATTGACCTCGTAGTGCTTCAAGAGTTTGCTAGTGCTCCAGCGTTCGGAATTTTCGAGCGCACCCAGAAGATGTGTCGCCATGACGACGGAGTCGAGAATTGGTGGGAGTTCGTCGGGCATCCCGTGCCGCTGAAATTCACTGTGTAGCAGCGGGACATCGAACTCGAATACACTCTGGCCGATCCAGATCTCGCCGCGCTGGGCCGCTTCCATGTGCATGGCCCAGGCTTCGGGAAGTGTCGGCGCGTCCTTCAGCATGTCGAGTGTGATGCCGGTCAGGTCCCGTACGACCTTCGGAATCTCCACGCCTTCGCCCGGGAAGACGAACTGTGTGAACGCACTCTCCTCGACCAGCCGACCGTCTTCGAACAGGATTCCCGCGATCTGCGTCACCCGTTCGCGGTTCGTGTCGAGTCCGGTGGCTTCGAGATCCCAGAGCCAGAGTCGCTTCTTGGAGAAACGTTCCACGAGCAGGTCGGAGACTTCGTAGAGTTCATCGGATACGGCTTCGATCTTTAGCATGGGATGCTTCATGCAGACTCGCTCCGTTTGCGCAGTTCGTCGACGAGCGAAGGTGGTCCCGCGATCATCAGTGGCTGCAGTAGTACGTTTTTCTGGTTGTAGATGCGAACACCCTGGTCGAGTGTGATGAACTTGCCGCCGGCCTCCCGCACCAGCAGATCGCCACCGCACACGTCCCATTCGCTCTTGGGTGCAGCAGAAATCCACATATCGCCGCGAGCCGCGGAGACCAGCGCGAGTTTCAGCGCGACCGAACCCACGGGTTCGATCTCCGCGAACAGGCCCTGGTAGGGATCCATCTGCCCGCGCTTCATCTCCGTTCGGCTCGAGAGCACACGGCATTCGCTCAGTTCCGTGGCTCCGGAGACCTGTACGTGTTGGTCGTTCAGGTGCGCTCCCATCCCGCTCGCTCCCCAGAAGCATTCTTTCGTCAGCGGTTGATAGACGCAGCCTACAACCGGCTCGCCGCGCGCGGCGAGCGCGATCGAGACCGCGAACTGCGGCACGCCCTCGATGAACTCCTTGGTGCCATCCAGTGGATCGATGATCCAGACGCGTTCGGCTTGCAGGCGCTCGGGTGAGTCGCGCGTTTCCTCGGAAAGGACTGCGTCGTCGGGAAAGCACCGACGCAAGACCGCCAGGATGGCCTCGTTTGCCTCCAGGTCGGCCTGGGTCACGGGACTGTCCTCGGCCTTATTCCAGGATCTGCGATCGCCCCGGCTGTGTCGTGCAACCACTTCACCTGCGGCGAGTGCGGCCTCGCGCGCGGCTTCGACCTCGCGTTCGTAGCCCAAGATCAATCCTCGGGGGGCGGGTCGAGTTCGGTGTCATCCCTCTTATTGCCACGCGAACCGCCACCACCCGATCCCTTGCGCAAGTTCGAAGAGCCACTTCTGCGGGTCTTCGAGCGTCGTCTGCGGCGCAGCTTTGGTTCGCATACATCGCAGTGGCCACAGGCCGGGGGTGGTTCACCGTCTTCGAAGTAGCGCCGGATGTGGACCAGTCGGCAGTCTTCCTGGTTGTTGGCGTAGTTGATGATGCTATCTAGCCGGCGACGATCGGTCGTCTTGCGCTCTTCATTGCGGCGCGACAGAAGCTTGACCGCTTCGGTCACGTCGACCTCGCCCACGAGAGAGAACTCGCTGTCTTTCTCCGCCACCAGAGTCGCGTCGCGCAGGCCCTCCAGGATCGCCTTCGTTCGGGTAATGCCGACTTCGGTGGCCATGGCCAGGGTTGCGGCGTCGACCGCTCGCCCGTCCTTGGTCCACGCCGAGAGTCCGTTCACCACCTTCTTGATCTGTGACCGCGAAGCCGGGCCTTCCGAAAGGAAGTGACGTTGAACAGAGATGTCCTCCGCGTCCCAGAGCAGGATGCACCGGGCTGCGAGACCGTCGCGACCCGCACGGCCGGCCTCCTGGACATAGGCTTCCAGCGAGCCGGGCACCTGGTAGTGGATCACATAGCGGATATCGGGTTTGTCGACGCCCAGGCCAAATGCGCTGGTAGCGATCATGACGATTCGCTTGCCGGACGACATGAAGCGTTTGTGGGCGTGATCGCGCTCCGCCTTCGTGAGTCGGCCGTGATAGATCTCGGCCGGGATGCGCGCCAGTTTGCAGAGCGCGCCCAGTTCTTCGACATCCTTGACGGTCGAGCAATACACGATTCCCGGACGCCGCAGACGCCGCAGGTATTGGATCAGTTCGCGCCGTTTCTCGTCTTCGGATTCGCAGGGAGTGACTTCGAAGCGCAGGTTGGGGCGCGCGACCGGGCGCACGATGAGCGCAGGATCCTTTAGGCCGAGGCGTTTGGTGATCTCTTCGCGCACCAGCGGCGGGGCCGTTGCGGTAAGCGCCAGGACCGTAGGACGGCCGAGATCTTCGACCAGCGCACCCAGGGCGAGATAAGCGGGTCGGAAGTCATGGCCCCATTCCGATACGCAATGGGCTTCGTCGACGACCAGCATGGAGATCTCGCGGTCCGCGACGCGCTTCTTGAACGCAGGGCCCGTCGCGCCCTCGGGCGTGATCAGCACGATCTTCTGCTTGCCTTCTTCGAGGAGTGAGAGCGCCTCCTCCTTTTCGGTACCGGTGAGCGAACTGTCGAGGCGTACGGTCTTGATCCCCTGGTCGCGCAGTTTTTCGAACTGATCTCGGATCAAGGCGATCAGCGGAGAAACCACGACCGTGAGACCCGGCAGTAGGAGGCTGGGGAGCTGGTAGGTCAGCGATTTGCCGCCGCCGGTGGGCAGGACGGCTAGCGCATCCCGGTTGTCCAAGACGGCGCGGATGATCTCTTCTTGACCGGGTCGGAAGTGTCGCAGCCCGAACTCGCGGCGCAGCAGGTCGAGCATCTGCTGGAGTCGCGCGTCTGGAACCCCGCCCCCTCCGCGCCGTCTTCGCCGGCGCCTGCGCGGCCGATCTGGACGCCCGCCCTCTCCGGCGTCCGTGCGAGTTTCCGCGGGACGGTGATCCGGAGGGAGATCCGGACGAGGGTTTGCCCTCGGCGGCGTTTCCGTCCGCTCTTCGTGCGCGTCTCCTGGCGCCGCGCTTTCAGCGCTGGCGTCGGCTGCGTTCGCATTGGGCTTATTGCCCGATCCTCGTCGGCGTCGACGACGTCGCCGAGGCCTTCGGGGTCCGCTCGCTTCTGAGCGGCCGTCGTGGTCCGAATCCAGGACACACCTCCGGGAAAGGGGAGCGACCACATTATAAGCGCATTTTGCGCTTCGGGTCCCCCCCATCTTGCGATCTTTCGGATTGTACAGCAAATTGCTGGTCTATGAAAACGAATGAGAAGGCATCTCGGCGCCCACGGGTCACATTTCGGCTCTCTGAAGACCTCGTCGAGGACCTGCGACAGCTTCCGAATCAGACGGCCTTTGTCGAGCGAGTGTTGCGGGAGGTCCTCGGACGCGCCTGTCCGTTGTGCGATGGAACGGGCGAGGTACGCGAAGTCCATCTCGCGGTGTCGAACTTCAAGACCCTTCCGATCGCCCGGCTGGACCGGAAGGCCGCAACTCAGCTAAAAGCTCTGGTGCGCCTGGGGCGTCAGCTCCTCGCCACTGATTTGAAGCTCGAGGTGTCGCGAGACGGAGCGCCCTTGGCGTTCCGACTCGCCCGAGAAAACCAATTGCTTTTGACCGGCCGCATACCGCGAGAAGATCCGGACGTGACGCTCGCCAACTGAGCGCTCGAAAAACCAAGGAGTCCCCTCATGTCGACGATGATTACCGAAGAGTGCATCAACTGTGGTGTCTGCGAGCCCGAGTGCCCGAACGAGGCGATCACCGAAGGTGAAGAAACTTTCGTGATCAATCCCGCTCTTTGCACGGAGTGTGTCGGCTTCCACGGCAAGGAGCAGTGCGCCGAAGTCTGCCCGGTCGACTGCTGCGTCCCCGACCCGAACAACGTCGAAGAAGAAGGGCCCCTGTTCGAGCGCGTCAAGGAGATCCATCCGGATCAGGCCGATGGATTGGAACTCAGCGAAGAGACGTCCCGCTTCCGCGGCGCGGCCTGATCGGCTGCAGAAGAATTCCTGACTCAGTAGACCCGCCTGGTGGGTTTATCGGTGCGCTCGTAGGTGTAGTCTTCGACGACGCCGTCGCGGTCGAACAGGACCGTCAGGCGGTGACGGATGCTGTTCTTGTACTGGACGTTGATCGGGGAAAAGACGGGGCGACCACCAATCAGTATCCCGATCCAGCGCCCGATGCGGCTCAGAGTGCCCGTATCCCGGTTGATCTCCTCGGTGTACTCGTAGATGTAGCGCGACGTGCCGTTTGAGCGCGTTCGCAGCGACGTGGGTTTACCGAAGATCTGCTCGACGTCCGCCTGAGTGCTGCGCTTGGGTTCGATCCGCACCACGCTGTCGGGATCGAAATGACTGCCCGAAGTCGAGCAGGCGAGCGCCGCGCAAAGCAGTAGGGCAGAACTGATTCGGATCGTCACTCGCGTTTACCTTCTCCAGAATTGTTGCAGGAGTTCCGGGACGACCACTCCGGATGGTTCCGGGCGCTCGGCGAAAATGACGCCGCGTTCTTCCTTGCCGGGTTCATGAACGATATCCAATTCGAAGCCCTTGCCTTTCAAGAAGGCCGTGAGAGCGGCGATTCGATTGGACGGCTCTTCTTCGCACCGCTCGTCGTATCTGCCGCAAATCGCCGAGATCTTTCCTAAGACCGTGTCGCTGGTGCCGTACAAGATCTCGCACTCCGCTCCCTCCAGGTCGACTTTGAGCAGATCGCAGTGGTCGATCGAATGATGCGCGAAAATGTCGTCGAGTGTCGTGGCGGCGACCTCGTCGTAGTTCTTCGGGTGGTGCTCGCAAGCCGGGTCGCGGATCGATCCCAGGTGATCGAGAGCTTGGGCATCGGGCCGGTACACGCGCAGCGTTCCCGGTTTTCCAGCGACACCCTGGTTGACTGCGAGCACGTTCGGGAATTCGGCCGTATTGCGCGAGAGCTGCATGAAGTTGTCCGGTGCCGGCTCGTACGAGATCAGTCGTTGGGCCAGCCCGGCGGCTCGACACGCAAACAACCCCACGTTTCCACCGATGTCCAGAATGCAGCGCAGGCCTCCGGGCGGGCGACCGTTCAACCTGTACTCATCCAGCAGGTAGACACGCCGGAACATGCGGAAGTCCTGGCGATTGCCGCGGAGGGAGAGCGAGTGAGCATCGCTCAGTCGTACGTCCAGTGGAGCGCCGGTTCTGCGTTTCTTGCGAAAGCGGACGATCTGCCAGGGATTCTGCGCCAGGCGGCGGAGCCGTCGATAGTCACTGAGATCTCCGAGACGCATGGCGAGAAGCTAGTGGCTGAGCCAGCGCCGCGCAGCCGGTAGGCATCCCGTCGGCAGGTCCGGGTCGATTTCTGGCTGCCGGATCCGAATCTCGCCCCCGGAGGCACTCCCGCGGATGGCGCAAACGCCCGTTCTGGCTCTCGATTTCGAAAACCAATCGCCACTCCGCAACCGCAGGGGCTGCCAGCGGTTTGATTGGATACCGCAGCCCCGAGGGGGGCATCACACGGAGGAAGATTCAGTGATCAAGAACAGCTTGTACGCAGCAGTCATGACGGCCAGCCTGGGTTTCGCATTGAGTCTGACGACTCCCGCGCTCGCCGATGAAGATGCGACCGACCCCCTCGACGATAGGGGCGATCGCATCGAAGAGCGCCTCGATCGAAGAGGCGATCGAATCGATGATCGGCTCGACGCAAAGGGCGATCGCATCAACGATCGGCTCGACGCGAAGTCGGAAGCCGCTGCCGCGGCCGGAAACGACCGCCTGGCCGAGCGCCTCGACAACAAGGGCGATCGCATCGACCGGCGACTCGACCGCAAGGGAAACCGCATCGACCGGCGACTCGACCGCAAAGGCAACCGCATCGACCGGCGACTCGACCGCAAGGCACGTCGCTAGCCCGAATTTCTCACCGTGGCGCGAGCTTTTCCGGTTCGCCAGATCGCGGCGTCTACCCGTCCTGGGCGCACACCCTGTTGAAGTGCTCCATGTCGGGTTGCGCGTCGATCTGGCGCCCGAGTTGGACGAGCGCGCGGAAGCGGCCTCGGAGCGCGCGACAGTCATCGGCAAACAGTCCTAGCGCGCGCGAATATTCCTTGATGGCTTCTTCTGGATCATTTCTTGTCTCGAGCAAGATGTCGCCGCGATTCGAGTGAGCGGAGTAAAGACCCGGTTCCAGAGCAAGCGCACGCCCGTAGTCTTCGAATGCCTTGTCATTCTCTGCGATCCAAGTGTAGGTCTCGCCTCGTCGGTTGTAGGCGAGCGCATGGCTCGGGTCTCGTTCGATCGAGGCGGTGTAGTCTTCGATCGCCTCTTCGTAGTGCTTCAGCATCGTCTTGGCGTCTGCACGGTACTGCCAGAAAAGAGGGTCCGTTGCGCCTTTCTCTATGGCCTTCGTGTAGGACTCGATGGCCTTTTCGTAGTTTCCTGCTTTGTGTTGCGCGATTCCGTCGTTCATCCGTTCCGCGGTGGTCGGGCCGCTCTCGCAGGCGAACACGAGCAACGCGATGGCGAGCCAATACCGTGTGGAAGCTCGAGTTTTCCGGCCGATGCCCATCTACATTGGCTCCCAGCCCAGACCCGTACCTGTGCGCCAGTAGCGCGCGATCGCCAGTCCGTAGATATCCTGCTCCTCGATCAGGCCAAAGAAACGTCCGTCGCGACTATTTCCACGCGCGTCACCCACAACCAGGATCTTGCCCGCTGGGATCATCGTCTTCTCGATGTTGGGCCCACCGCCGTAGGCCAGATTGATTTGCGCCAGATGCTCGCCCAGGTGCTCCACGGACTTCTCTCCCCGATCGATGCGCATCGCCTTCCCGTTGATGCTCAGGTGGCCGTTCTTCAGTTCGACCGTCGAGCCTCCCACGCCCACGATACGTTTGATCAATCGGGTTCCGTCTTCTGGCGAGTCGAAGATCACGACATCGCCCAGTTTCGGTTCTTCGCCCTTGATCAACTCAATCCAAGTGAAGGGAATTCGCAGGCCGTAGGCGCGCTTGTCCACGAAGACGCGATCGCCAGGAACGAGAGTATGTTCCATGGAACCGCTCGGGATCACGTAGTGATCGGCGAGCGACGAGCGTGCGGCGAGTACCAGCAGCGCGAAAGCGGCCGCGGTCATGAGGTCGCGCAACAATCGCGAGGAGCGAGTGGGCTCGCGTGCGCCGTCAGTCTCGAGTTCTGTTTCGTCCATGATCAGAGGATAGATCACGCCAGCCCGGCTTGTCGCCCACCTCGACTCGGGAGCGGCGAGACAGACACCGTTTGACCGGCCTGACCTTCAGTTCCATTCTGCCCGTCATGGCCCTGCCTCGAATCCGGATCATCGGCATACTCAAGCCCGAAAGCTCACCCGCCGAAGATCCAGCGGTGCGCGTTTCCGTATTCATTCGGTTCCTGCTGGCGACGTGTGTGATCGTGAGCGCCTGCGGTCCAGTCGAACCAGAAGACGTGGAGGCGGAGTACTACACGCCCGAGGAGTTTGCCTCGGAAGTCGATACGTGGGCGCTCGATGTTCTGAAAAACTCGCGCTGTGAGTCGGCCAGGGGATGGCTCGCCAAACCCGAGAACATCCTCTTTGAAGGGGATGCCGTGGCCGTGCAGAGGCTGGTCGACGATCTGTACACGGCCGGTGCTGTGAAGCTCTGGTTCACAGGAATCGAAAAGATCGGCAACGCGAACGTCTCGCCAGCGATCGCCGCCGAGATGCCCGACGACCCCAATAGCCGCCGCCAACTACTCTCCCGTGAAGCTGCCTACTGGGGACACGAAGAAGCGAACATCGACGTCGGCCAGCGCTATCTGGGTTTTTCCTTCGATTGAGTCGGGCCCGAGCTGGGCTTGACTCAATCCTGTGTCTGAAGGAGTTCCGCTTTGCCAAAGCTCGTGCCGTCGTGCGGAACGATCAGCAGCGAGCAGTTTGGAACGATGCGAGTCGTACTCCAGTCACGCTCCAGATGGGCCCAGACGCTCCGGGTCGTACCACCGTGGCTTACGATCACGATATCGCCACGGGAATGTTCCCGGGCCAGGCGCAGAACCACGGGCACTGCGCGCGACTGCACCTCGATCAGGGTCTCGCCCGCAGGTGGGCGAAATTCCCAGGGAGGTACGCGGCCGTAACTCTCGGTCTCAAGCATCGCGTCGTACGGTTGTCCGTGCAGATCACCCAGATGTTGTTCGCGGATGTCGTGTTCAGTCGCGACTTCGAGACCGAGAACTCCGCCGATGATCTCCGCGGTCTGCTGCGCACGACGGTACGGGCTGGCAAAAACCCCTATCGGGTCGAAGTCCTCGCGAATCGCTTGTCCTGCGCGAAGAGCCTGGGCGCGTCCAAGTTCGGTCAGGGGGACCTCCGGGGACCGGGTGAAACGGCGCTTGGCGTTTCCTTCGCTCTCTCCGTGACGCACCAGAATCAATCGAGCTTGCCGGGTATCGGATTGCACTTGTCCAGACTCTCATTTCGCGATCTTGCAGCCCGTCGAAGAAGCCTGGCGCCAGCGCGGGTTTTTCGACGGACGGCTAGTGGTTGCTTGGTTCAGTTACTCGGTTCAGCACGGATCGATTCCTGAGGTGCGAGTACGCATTTCGAGCCGAGTGACCGTGCAGATGGCTGCCGGGGCAGAGTATCGAGCCCGGAACGACCGGGCGAGCATAGGCGGACATACAACGGGTACCCTGCCCGAGCATGCCCAATCCCCTCCAACGCCTGCGCGACCGCCTGGATGACGTTCTGAGCGGTCAGGACGAAGCCAAGACCGGTCTGGTCCTGGCGCTGGTGGCTCGCGAGCACGCGTACCTCGAGGGGCCCCCGGGCTGCGGAAAGAGCCTCCTGGCCAGCGCTTTTGCCCACCAAAGTGGGACGATTAGCGCTGCGGTGCGCTTTCACCGGGATTCGGGTCCCGCCGAGTTGCTCGGGGACTCGGTGTTGAGGCGGCTTTCACTGGGTCGTGGGGAGCGCATCCGTAGCGAACTCCTGCCCGGGCCGTTGCTCCGCGCGGAGCTGGCGGTGCTCGACGATCTTTCGCGTGCTCCAGGAGAGGCGCTCGCACCCCTTTTGCGAATCCTCGCCGAGCGCCGTGCACTGGATTGCGAACTTCCATTGGAGTGTGCGATTGCCACCGGGATTCCCGATGCCCAGGATGTGCACGCAGATCCGCTCGAACCGACTCAACTCGATCGCTTCGCCGTCCAGGTGCGCATGCGCGGGCTGGTCGATGCAGGTCGCTGGCAGACGGCCCGCGAAGTCATCGAGCGCGAGTGCCGAGGGAACGGTTCGTTCAATGCCGACCCGGCACTCGACACCCGCGAACGAACTGCGCTGCAGGCTCGCGCCGCAGCGCTCTCACTCGATCTCGCGGTGCGTTCCGGATTGCTCGAGTTCGTGCAAAGGCTTCGCCTGCAGGCGGGGTGCGAGGGAGCGACGCTTCTGACCGATCGCGCCTTCGGGCGGGCGGCGGTCTCGATCTTGCGCGCGCACGCGTTGGTTCGAGGAGCCGATCGCGTCGAAATCCAGGATCTGCGAGCCCTGCGCTATATGCTGGCCCGCCGCATTCCCGAGTCCCTGCTAGGCGTCGTCGATGAGCTGATCGACGAGGTGATTCACGAAGGCGACCGACAAGGCGACCGACAAGGCGCGCCCGCAATATCGCGTCCCGGAGCGACGCCCAGCGATGGAGCGGCGGGTTCCGCCGGGTTTTCCGCACAGGACGAGTCGGCAACGGCGGACACAACACTGGAAGGTTCGGCTGCGACCGTGCGGAAGGGGGGCGATGATGACGCCGCCGAAGTCGAAGTCCTATTGCGTGCGCTCTCCGGGCACTTCGAGCGCGGTGCGGCCGACACCGGTGATGATCCCGGGGGTCAGCCAAGGGGCTATCGACGCATGCGGCGCCTGGACGAGATTCTCGATGCCGATCCCGTCGATGCCGTGCTTCTGCTCGAGGCGCGCTTGCCAGGCCAGCCACGTGTCTACAGGCGGCGTCGCGAGAACGCGGGCGGCACCCTCGCGGTCCTGCGCGATGTTTCCGCATCGATGGAGGGTCGGCTCTCCCGCTGGGCGGGGCAGGTGGTCTGGGGCATGGTGCGCACCTGCGCGAAGCGCGGCATGCGCATGGGCTATATCGAATTCAATCACGATGCCGAACGTTTCAGCGCGGGAGGCCGCTTCTTCCACCGTCGCTATCACAAGCTGCTGGGTTTGGCGGCGAGTCGGCGGGCGGAGGGGCGAACCAACTACGAGGCTCCCCTGCGCTCGGCGCTGGCCGATTTCAGCCGTATCGGCGGACGCAATCGCCACATCGTCCTGCTCACCGATGGCGTGCCGATTCTCGGGGATCCCGAGGTACGCCGAGAACGCGCGCTTGCCCGGGAACTCGGAGTTAGAGTACACACGGTATTCCTCGGACTCGGGGAGTGTCCGCGCGTGCTCGGCGAGATCGCCGCGGAGACCGGAGGTCTTCGCTTCACCGCGCGACCGAGGCCCGGGGGCAAACTCAGCGTTCTGGAAGTTCCGGAAAGAGTGGCAGTCTGATGCGAGAAAAACTCAAGGCGCTCCGCGATCTGCTGGACCAGCACGTGATCGCCCACGATGAGACGAAGTCCGCTCTCCTGCTCGGGCTGGTGTGTCGTGAGCACATCTATCTGGAGGGGCCGCCCGGTACCGCCAAGACGCGCATGGCCGAACTGGCCGCGCGCGGCTCCAGCCTCGGCTTCTTTTTCTATCAACTGCATCGCGATGCACGGCTCGCCGATATGGTCGGCGATGTGGTGCTCGAGCGCAGGCCCGTCGACGACGGGTCTGGTGAGCGCATTCATCAGCGCATCGAACCCGGAGGAATCCTGACCGCGGAGGTCGCCGTACTCGACGACATCTCGCGCGCTCCCGGTGAGGCGCTCAACGTGCTGTTGCGGATCCTCAACGAGCGGCAATTCGGCGACCAGCCGATTCCGCTCTTGACTGCGATCGCGACCAGCAACCCGATGCGCGACGAGTACTACAACGAGCCGCTGGACCCGGCGAATCTCGACCGTTTCGCGATTCAGTTGCGGGTCTGCGGACTGATTCAATCGGGCGACGCCAGTGCCGCCCGTACCCTGATCGACCGATTTGCCGACGGCGCGGTTCAGGAGCAACCGATCGCCCAACCGGTACTTCGACGCGCCGACTTCGATGAACTCTACGAGGCGCTCGGGCGCGTGGAACTACCCGACGCGCTGATCGAGGCCCTGCTCGAATTTCTCCGGCGACTGGTGGTGGACCACTCTTGTGACGAAACCAATTCACTTCTGACGGACCGCAGTTTTCTGGTCAAGGCGGTCAAGCTCTTGCGCGGTCGCGCCTTGCTCGCCGGGCGCGACCGGGTCGAACCCGAAGACCTGCAGGTTCTGGCCTGGATGACGACGTTTCGAGTTCCCGAAGAAGTGCACGAGCGAGTCCCCGAACTGATCGAGTCGATCTCTTCGGGCGGGGCGTAGAGCGAGGCCGGCGTTTCATTGGCTCTTTTCGCGAAGGCGGATGTGCGAATCCCCACCGTCGTGCTCGCGGCAGGCCGCGGCGAGCGCATGCGAGGGGTTGCTCCGCCCGGCGGCAAGCATCTGCTGAAAGTCGACGGCGAAGCGATGCTGACCCGAGTGATCTCGCAACTGGCCCAGAGTCATGCTTGTCGCGTCAGCGTCGTGTTGCGACGAGATGATCTCGACGGTCGACGGCTCGTCGAGCCGTTCGAGGTGGACGTGTTGACCCCCGACCCGGGGGAGACCGGACGCGCTTCATCGGTGCGGGCCGCGATCGCAGGCTTGCGTCCGGATGACGCAGGCGTGCTGATCGCACTTGCGGATCAGCCCTTTTTGCTGGCTCGCGACTTCGATGTGCTGATCGCGGAATTTGCAGTCGGATCCAAAGGCATCATTCGCGCAAGCTATGCCGGACGGCCCGGGAATCCGGTTCTGTTCGCGCGCCGCTACGCCAAGGAGCTACTCGCGCTACGCGCAGGGCAGGGGGGGCGGGATGTGATCCGAGCCCATCCCGAGGATCTGCGCAGCCTCGAACTCGACCCGCAACGCGGTCGCGACCTGGATCGACCTGAAGATCTCTAGTCCGCAGCCCGCTAGCCGCGCCTCGCCTATCAAGCTTCGCCGGCAACCTCGGCCGCGGCGCGCTGTCCGGACCAGTACGCTCCATGTACCGTCTTGGGATCAGTGGGGTCGGTGGCTTCACCCGCGAAGAACAGCCGTCCTTCGACCGGTTGTGCGAGAGCATCGCGCTCGGTCCCATCCGCTCCGGGCAGCAGACGGGAATAGGAACCTCGCGCATACGGATCGGACTTCCAGCGCGTGATTTTGAAGTCGGTGGGATTATTGCGCCGGCCACCGAAGACCTGAGCCAGTTCCGTGGCGACGCGATCGATGATCTGCTTGTCCGTCATCGTCTCGATCTCCAGCGCGCGCTGACCGCCCGCGAGTCCGACGAGTATGGGTTCGTTGGTGTAGCGCTTCAGATTCCAGTAACTCGAACAGAGGCCGCCACAGGTCAAGAAGTAGTCGAGTCGGCTCGGCCAGAGCAGCCGACGGAAGCGCAAGACGATCTTGTTCATGGTTCCGATATCGAGTGTCTCGAGCGCACGCTGGTGTCTCTTTGGCAGCGGTGGGTCGAACTCGATGCCCTGCGCCTTCAGAACGCCGACGGAAACCGTGACGACGACGGCGTCGGCATTCAGTTCTTCATCCCCGGCTCGCACCACCACTCCAGATTCGTCCAATGAGACGCGTGTGACGGGCGTACCCATGCGCACCTCGAGATCGCCGCGCACGGCATCGAGCACACGGCCCATGCCACCGATGACAAATTCCTCTCCCTCCGCGAGCATTCCGCCCACGGGTTCGGTGCGAGACTCGGGTAGTAATGCTGCGATGCCGAGTTCATCGGCGGGAGACGCGTACATGCTCTCGAGCGCTTCACGCAACACACAACGGGTGGCTTCATCTCCGAGTTCATCGGCGCTGCGCTCGATCACGTCGGCGAGCGTGGTTCCCGGTCCGCCCATGCGCAGCAATCGGCGCAAGCGAAGCTGGAAGACGGGCCATGCGGCGCTCTCACTCAGCAGATGGTCGAAATCGTTGGCAAAGAACTTCTTCTTGGAAAGGCTTTCCGAAGACCCACCATGGATGTCGCGAATCCAGGCATTCCGATAGTTGGTGACGTGAACCGGGATCGTCGCGTCTCCTGCGATTTGCTTGAGCGGATTCCCAGGACCGCCGTGCAACCAGGAAGCTCCCAGGTCGATGGGCGTGCCCAGGCCATCGACCGTGCTCACGCGCCCGCCGATGCGATCGCGCGCCTCGAGTATCTCGACCTGATATCCGCGATCGCGGAGTGAACGCGCAGCCGAGATGCCCGCGAAACCGGCGCCGATCACGATGACGCGACCCCCGCCGGGAACCCGGCTCTTCTTGACGCCCCAGCGGGAAAGCGGTGCGGCGCTGAGGCCGAGTCGGGGTGCCACCAGCCCCGTCAGTACCAGGTGATTGAACGATCTTCGCGAAATATCCATGACCGGAGTCTGGGAGATTTTTCCCGACTCTGCCGCTCCGCCGCAGGGGGCTGGCGCAGCTGTCCCACGTTGACGGCGAGAAAGTCGCGGCTACCCTCCGCGCGCCATGGAACGAACACTATCCATCATCAAGCCCGATGCCGTACGTGCCAACCACATCGGAGCAATCCTGGAGATGATCGAGTCCGCAGGTCTCGAGATCATCGCCAGTCGCATGCTCCACCTCAGCCAGAAAGAAGCGGAAGGCTTCTACGAGGTGCACAAGGAGCGACCCTTCTTTGCAGATCTTGTGAAGTTCATGACTTCGGGACCCGTGGTCGTCAGCTGTCTTCAGGGCGATGACGCTATCGCGAGTTACCGCAAGCTGATGGGCGCGACCAATCCCGAAGAAGCGGATGCAGGAACGATTCGCAAGCGTTTTGCGAGCAACATCGAGCAGAACGCATGCCACGGTTCCGATGCGCCAGAAACCGCTGCGGTCGAGATCGCCTACTTCTTCCGCACGATCGATATCGTCAAGTAGACGCGACTCTCTCCGGACACGGCGACTCCGCTGGAGGGATATACTCCGGCCCGACGAAACGTGACGGAGGGCGGAATGTCGGACAAGAAGCGATTCGAACGCGGTCTGGAAAAGTTCAACGAGGTGTACTGCGGCGATCTGCCGGCCCCACCTCCTGGAGCCATGCCGTTTTTCGACGTCATGCTCGAACAGCTTTTCGGCGAGGTCTGGACGCGGTCTGCGCTTTCGCAACGCGATCGACGCCTGGTGACGATGGGTGTGATCGCAGCGCTTGGCGAACGCGAGGCCTGGGCGATCCAGGTGCGCAGCGCGCTCAAGAACGAGGAGCTCAACCCGGAACAGGTGCGGGAGATGGTCATCCACCTGGCGCAATACGCCGGCTATCCGCGTGTTTCGGGTCTGGTGTCCGAGAGTGAGAAGGTGCTGCAGGAGTTCGCCGACTCGAATTCGTAGCCGAGTCCCTGTTTAGCTGAGCTTTTCCGCCAGAGCCGTCGTGCGATCCACGAGTGTTTCGAGGGGAAGCTCGTCGTAGCCAGCCAGCGAGAGTCCGACGCGTCCCTGCCAGGGTTCGGTCCAGGCTTCGGGGATCGCTTTGCCCTGCAATCCCCACAGGGCACCCACGGTCGCGCCGTTGCAGTCGGTATCCAGACCCGCTGCGACCGCGTCTCCGATCGCCGCTCCGAAGTCGTCGGGATGGCTCAACAGAGCCCAGACCACCAGCGCAAGATTGTTCACGGTATGGACCGGGGAGAGCCCGCGATAGCAGTCGCGAATCGTCTCGTGGGCGGACGGGTCGCCCGCGTGTTTGCGACCGAGTTGCACAGCGGCAGCAGTTTCGGATTCGACCGGTACTTCTTCGAGCGCCAGGTCTACGGCCGCCGATAGCGTCGACGAATCCGGTATGGCCGCGCCCAGAGCAGCCACGAATGTGGCGCCGTGGATGCCGTCGCCGCGATGGGAGAGCGCGGCATCGCGTCGAGCCAGATCTGCGGCCAGCGCACTGCGCCCGGGCACGACCCAGCCGTACAGGTCAGCCCGAATCTGCGCGCCGATCCAATCGGAGTAGGGATTGTCGGAGCACTCGGCCAGGTCAAAGCCCGGCTCCGCGCCCTGCGCGAACCACTCATGCGCCCGGTGCATCAGGGTTCGGTAGGCGGCGCGCTCGGCCGTGAAGGTCGCGCCCGCGGGAAGCAGCAACAACCATGTGCGCGCGACGTCCTCGGTCGTCAGTGCCAGACCGTGCTCTTCGAGCATGAGCAGCGCCAAGGTGGTGTAGTTGATGTCATCGTCGGGTTCGCTGCGAGTGATATGTCCGCGGCACGAAGCGAGGCCGATCGAGGCCACGAAGCTGTCCTCGGCGGCCGGTACGTAATCGCGCAATGGAAACGCGTCGTTTCCTTTCAGGTAGGCATCCAGGGCCTCCCATCCCTGCCGCATTGCGAGCAGTTCAACGGGCTTTCCGAGCTGACAACCGGAAATCCGCCCCTGCCAGGCCGAGCGTATGCGATCGCGAAGTGGGGTCATCGAGCTTTCCTCTGTTGTGAGCACCAGTCTGTTCGCCAATTCAACTGCTGTCGCTCAGTCGTTTTTCGAGCCTGCGGATCTCTTTGCGCAACCAGGCGGTTTCCCAGAAGTTCTCACTCTGCGCGAGCAGGGCTCGGTGCGCACTCACGCTCGCCTCTGCGGCGAGGCGGTGTTCGGGATCGGCGGAGAGCGCGATCTCGGCCAGGTGAATCGCCTGAACGGGCATACCGGCTTCCACTCTCCCGTGCGCGGCGCCAGCCACCGCGTCGGGCCCGCCGGCCAGCTCGACGAGTTGCGCGTGTACGCTCGAAGGAGGCGTCGCGTACAGTTCCGTGGTCGATCGCTGATGGAACCAGCCGGAATAGTTCTCCCAGATTGCGCGCACGGACCACGATACCTTGCCGTAACCCTGGCCCACCTCGAGTTCGGCAGGCAGGCTCACTTCCCGCATCGCCGTCCAGACATCCTTTCGTTCATTCATGGCCTGGATCGTCGCGTCGTGCACGTGGAGTACCGCGTCGCGAGTGCGCTCGAGTTCTGCGCGGATGGTCTCGCGACCCACGACCGGGCCGTGATGCCCGACCAGGAGCATTTCCGCTTCGAGTGCCATGACCGTTTCGAGTGTATCGACGTATTTCAGTGCGTCGCGGTAGCGATCCCCCCGCATCGTCACCAGATTCGGGAAGTGTCCGAACAGCGCACCGAACACGTTGCCCGTGAAGCAGATGCCGTGCTGGGGAAGCCAGATCAGCAGTGAGTCCGTCGTCTCGGCGCCTGGGACCGCGATCAACTCGAAGCGCAGGCCTCCGAGTTCGAAGGCGTAGTTCTCATCAACCAGAATGTCCGGTTTCGGTTGGCTCTGTGGGGAGATTGCGGAGCCGTGGTGCTTCTTGACGTACTCATTGGCCTTCGCGATAGCCTCGGCGAAAGCGAAGGCGCTGCGTCGCGCGCGAAAAGCCCCGATGCGCGCGTCGTCGGCCTGTTGTGCGGGGTTGTTGGCCTGGGCGATCAACAGAGTGCCTTCTTCCCTGAAGAAGTCGACGCCACCCACGTGGTCCACATGGCCCTGGGTCAGCAGGATGTAGCGGATCGGTCCGGAGTCGATCGCGTCAAAGACCGCCTTGTGGACGGGCGCCTCGAAACCCATGCCGGTGTTGATCACGACCCGGCCCTCGTCGGTCACGACCTGATAGGCGTTGGAGTTGCCTTCGGAGAGGTAGATGAAATCGTTGATCGGGCCGTTTCGAACGCTCGTCGCTGGCAGCATCTCGAAGGCCGTGGGTCGAGATCGCCAGAGAGGCAAGGGCATGGCGGTACTCCTGCGGATGGACGAAAGCCATCATACGCAGAAGGGACATCGAGAGGGTTCGGGTCGCTGGGACCCGGAGGGGTCAGAGGCTCAGGCGTAGCCGGCGGCGATGACCGTCATGACGATCAGATAGAAGGCGACCATCACCAGGTTTCGCTTCAGGTGGCTCTTTGGCTCGATATCTTGAGCTTGCATCTCTTCCCCTTTCGGAAGTCCCACGACGAACCTGAGTGAAATCGAGTGCAATTCCGGCCAGACCCACCACAACTCGAACCACGATCCGAGCGATCGAGTTCAACCCGTATACACAACATCGGGCGCGGTTGTCTGCCGGTCTGTGACAACCATCACTCCTCGGCAGAGAAGAGGCGATCCAGGTGGTCTGCACCGCGATTCGTCACCCACCAGAAATAGGGAAAGAACTGGTAGTGGCCCGATGGAATACGGATCCAGGTCGGCTGGCCCAGGGCTTTCCAGAGCTGCTCCGCTCGCGCGGGATGGATCACCCGATCGAAGCGCCCGGATGCCATCAAGAGCTTGTCCCGGTCGAGCATTCCCGCATAGCCCAGTGGTTCCACATCCACGGCCAGGGGGCGAATCGTCGCGACGAAGCTCTCGCGATCGACCATATCCAGCTTCTCGATCAACCGGTCGCGGAAGACCCGTACGGGTACCTCGGTGGAGTCGTAGAGGATCTCGGCAAGGCTGCCGCCGGTCAGTACGTAGAAGCCACCGCGAATGCGCGGGTCTACCGCCGTCAGCAGAAGGGCCTGAATCGATCCCAGGCTCACCCCGGCCGCTGCGATCCGCCCGGAATCGACCTGAGGATGGCTGGCGGCCCAATCGAGCAGGCGCCGCGCGTCCAGTACCGCGCCCCGAAGTGCTTCAGCGACCAGAGTCGGATCGCTCGAGGTCTCCAGCGGGAGGGCCCGCCGCTCGATGCGCGCGACGGCATAGCCTCGGTTCACCAGCGCCTTGGCCAGACCTTCAGAGACGACATGGGAACCCTCGAGGATCGGAAAAACGATGACCAGAGGGTGTCGACCTTCGCCCGGAGGCAGCAGAAAGTGCCCGATGACCGGTTCTCCCGTGCTTCCGGGGTAATCGACCCGGAAGGAACCGTAGCCCTTGCGGTGGAAGAACGTGTACAGGCGGAGCGCGATGTTCGAACCGACCGTTATGGGCTCGGGTGAGACTTGCGCCAGGCTCAGATCGAGGGGTTCGTGTTGCAGGGCCGCGGGGTCCCCGGCGGGGCTGACCGGTGATAGGGCTGCGGACGCGGGCGAGTAGGTGGTGGTACAGCCGCTGCCGAGCAGGCCGAGGGAGCACACGCTCAAAAGAAAAAGGGCGCGGAGCCCGGTCGACAGACCGCGCCCCGCGCCCCGTTCATTCGGAACAGTACGGATCAGCCGGCGACTTCCTCGGACTCGCCGCGACGTCTGATGAACGCAGGGACGTCGAACTCCTCTTCGAACGGCGACAGGAAGTCCGGTTCCGACCCGACGGCTGATTGGGTCGTTTCGGCCAGTTCTTCGGCGTTCTCCGGCTCCCGGGCCTGTTGCTGTGGGTGCAGTTCGGTCACATTGCTGGGCCGATCGGCCGCGCGGCTCCTGGCGCGCCTGTCTGAAAGGCCGGTGGCGATGACGGTCACGCATACCTCGTCCTTCATCTCGTCCTGAACCACAGAACCGAAGATGATGTTGGCATCGTCCGCTGCTTCCTCTCGCACAAGCGACATGGCCTCGTTGACCTCGTGCAGGGTCATGTCGGGACCGCCGGTCACGTTGATCAGAACGCCATGCGCGCCCTTGATGTTCACGTCTTCCAGCAGCGGGTTCGATATGGCGGCCTGGGCGGCGATCACTGCCCGGTTCTCCCCGGTCCCGCGTCCCGTGCCCATCAGGGCCATGCCCATCTCGTTCATGATCGTGCGCACGTCCGCGAAGTCGAGGTTGATCATCCCGTGCACCGTGATCAGGTCGGAAATCCCCTGGACCGCGTTGAGCAACACATCATCTGCCATACGGAAGGCATCGGTCATGGCGGTCCCCTTGCCGGCCATGGCCAGGAGACGGTCGTTCGGGATGGTGATCAGCGTGTCGACCACATCGTGTAGCGCGTCGGCGCCCGTTTCGGCCTGGCGTCCGCGCACGGCACCTTCGAAGAGGAAGGGCTTGGTCACGACGGCTACGGTCAGCGCTTCCAGCTCCTTCGCGATCTCGGCGATGATCGGTGCGGCACCGGTGCCGGTCCCGCCGCCCATCCCGGCGGTGACGAACACCATGTCGGCACCCTCCAGTTCCTCGCGCAGTCGATCGCGCGATTCTTCGGCGGCCATGCGGCCGATGCCCGGGTTGGCGCCAGCTCCCAGGCCGCGATCACCCAGATGGATCTTCGTCGAAGCCAGGTTCTGGTCGAGTGCCTGGGCATCGGTATTTGCGACGACGAAGTCGACGCCTCCCAGGTTGGCTCGGATCATCGTGTTGATTGCGTTGCCTCCGGCACCGCCGACACCGACGACCTTGATCTTCGCGTGGAGCTCCTCGTCCTGCTCGAATTCGATCATGGAATCCCCCCCAAAAACGCACGGACGACGACCGCGCGTAGATTACTGAGGGCCGTAACCGGGGGGGACCGGCTCGAACCTCTCACCACATATGTTTAGCTCATCTCTCCGTAAAACCACTCACGCATTCGTGCACGAACCTTGCGAAAAACTGCACCTTCGTACACACGGAAGCGTGGACGGTGGCCTCGTTTGGCTCCGAAAAGCGCCAGGCCCACCCCAGTCGCGTATTCTGGCCCTTGAACGCGATCGGCCAATCCACCGATGCCGGTCGGAATACCGCGGCGAACCGGCAGCTCGAAGACTTCTTCTGCGAGGTCGGGCAGGCCTTCGAGTGCGCTACTGCCGCCCGTCACGACGATTCCCGAAGGACAGCGGTTCAGGAACGAGGTGCGCTCCAGCTCATCGCGCACCAGGGTCAGGATTTCCTCGACGCGCGGCTCCAGAAATTCCGCCAGCATCTTGCGACTTACATCGCGGGGCGCTCGTCCGCCGACACTCGGTACGGTGAGCAGTTCGTCGTGCGGCAGATAACGGGCTGCCGCGCAGCCGAAGCGCCGCTTGATCTGCTCGGCCTGGTCGAAGGGCGTACGCAGTCCCACGGCCGCGTCGTTGGTCAGGTGGTAGCCGCCCAGACTGAGAACGGCCGAATGCTTGATGGAACCGTTCTGGAAAACCGCCAGGTCGGTCGTTCCGCCACCCATATCGACCAGCGCGACCCCGAGTTCGGTTTCATCTGGAACCAGGACCGCTTCGCTCGAAGCCAGCGGCTCCAGCACGATGTCGATCACGTTGAGTCCGGCCTTGTTGCAGCACTTGATCACATTCTGGGCGGAAGTCACCGCAGCCGTGACGATGTGGACGTTGGCAATCAGACGCACGCCCGACATTCCCAGCGGGTGTTTGATGCCGTCCTGGCCATCGATCTCGTATTCCTGGGGAATCACGTGGATGACCTCGCGATCCGCCGGGATCGCGATCGCCTGGGCCTGCTCAATCACCCGTTTGATGTCGGTCGCTTTGACCTCGCGATTCTTGATCGCCACCATGCCGATCTCGTTATGGGCTTCGATATGCCCGCCCGCGATGCCCGCGTAGACCGCGTTGATTTCGCAACCGGCCATCAGTTCGGCCTCGTCTACGGCTTTGCGGATCGAGTCGACCGTTGCGTCGATGTCGATGACCACTCCCTTGCGCATTCCAACCGATGGATGGGTGCCGATCCCGATCACGTCCAGGCCGTTTTCTTTCGCTTCTGCGATCACCGCACAGATCTTGGTCGTGCCCACATCCAGACCCACAATCAGCTCATCGTTTCGAGCCATAGCTCAGTCCCCCCTCTTGACCGACAATCTGCGCAGCACCGCACTCCCCGGGAATCTCAGATCGATCTCTTTCGCGCCGTAGCCGTCGATCAGACCACTGCGTTGGATCTGCTGCCAGCTCGCGAGTGACACCATCGGATCTCTGCCCACGTGTACCAGCGCCAACGGGCTGCGCGACACGAAGTGCACGTCGTTGTCCTTCTGGGCATCGATGGATTCAATCTCGGTACCGAGTTTCTCCGCCGCATCCAAGAGCAAAAGCGCTCGCGAAGCCGTACCCCGGATACGCGGAATCCCAACCGCCTCGGACTCGGCGATCGCGAAACGCTCGCCCTGAGCATCGATTCCCTGAAGCGTCTCGGCGTCGACCGCGACCGGAACGCGTTCTCGCACGCCGATGATCAATCGGTTCGGGGGAAGTCGGACGGCGTCGCAGCGCGCTACCCTCGGGTGCTGCTTGATCTGCTGCTCGATCGAGTCCAGATCCAGATCGATCATGGCCGTACCCGTCTCGATACCGGTCTGCCCCCAGAGGGATTCGGCCTCGAGCGCAGAAAGACCTACGAAATCCACGTGTCGCAGCCGGAGAGCCGGCTGACGCAGCTGCGTGGCCCAGTGCTCTGGGTCGAATCCTCCCAGATTCGCGGCGATCGCGATACCCGCGCCCAGCGCGATTCCCAGGCTGCCGACCCCGAGCAGAGTGAGTTTCGAGCGGCGGCCTTTGGGTTTCTGGGCGCGTTGTTTGTCCTTCTTCACGCTTCCTCTCCAATAATGCAGACCTCGGGCTCGAGTTCGATGCCGAACTGGCCCGCGACCTCTTCGCGCGCGCGCTCGAGCAACGCCAGCACGTCGGAAGCCGTCGCGTCCCCCCGATTCACGATGAAGTTCGCGTGAATCGTGGAGATCTGGGCGCCGCCGTGTCGTGCGCCCTTCAGCCCGGCGGCTTCGATCAACCGGCCGGACGAGTCTCCAGATGGGTTCTTGAAGACCGAGCCGCACGATCGCTGGTCGACTGGCTGGGTCTCGCGCCGACTCTCGAGCAACTCGCGTGTGATCTGCTGAATGACCTCGGCGTCGCCCGGTTCGATCTCGAAGCTGGCGGCCGCGACGATCTCGCTTCGGGGGAGTTCCGTGCGCCGATAGCTGAATGACAGGGCTTCGCGCTCCCGCACTTCGACCCCGCCCGTCTCGGGATCGACGACCTCGATTCGGGCCACGACGTCTGCCATTTCCCGTTCGCGGGTACCTGCGTTCATCGCGATCCATCCCCCCACGGTTCCCGGTATGCTTGCGGCGAATTCGAGGCCGGTGAGCGCCTGGTCCGCACAGAAGCGCGAGATACTCGAGTGCGAGGTTCCGGCCCCCGCGTGGAGTACGCCGTCGCGATACTCGATCTGGCGCAATCCCTGTAGACGAAGAACCAGTCCTCGGTATCCGGAATCTCGCACCAGTGTGTTGAAACCGCCGCCGAGTACGAGCGGGTCGAGCTGATACTCCCGACAGACTTCGAGTACGCGTTCCAGTCTGTCGCGGTCATCAATGCGAGCGAGTGCATCGGCAGGGCCTCCCACCCGCAACGAGGTGTGCTTTGCCAGCGGCTCGTCGAAGGCCACCTGCTTGCCGAGCACATCGCCCAGCGCTCTTCGGACTCGCGCTTCAATCGTCGGAACCCTCCGCTTCGAGTTGCAGAAAATCGTCGGCCAGGCGGCCGATATCACCGGCACCCATGAAAATCAGCAGATCGCCGGGTTCGGTCATCTCGTCCAGCAGGGATACGAGTTGCGCCTTTTCGGGAGCGAACTCGACACTGCGATGACCGCACTGGCGAACGGCTTCGCTGAGCGCGTGGGCGCTGATTCCCGGGAGCTTTGCTTCTCCGGCAGCGTAGATCTCGGTCAGCACCAATGCGCTGGCGTCGTGGAAGGAGCGCGCGAGGTCGTCGAAGGTATCGCGAGTGCGCGAATAGCGATGCGGCTGGAAGGCGACCACGATGCGTCGGTCCAGGCTGCGCGCCGCGGCCAGGGTGGCGCGGATCTCGGCAGGGTGGTGGGCGTAATCGTCGATCACCGTGACGCCTTTGCACTCGCCGCGTACTTCGAAGCGACGCTCGATACCGCGAAACTCAGCGAGAGCTTCGGCGATGCGCGCGAACTCCACGTCGAACTCGAGCCCCACGGCGATGGCCGCCAGAGCGTTGTTCACGTTGTGCAGGCCGGGCATGCGCACACAGGCTTCGCCCAGATCGACACCGCGCGCACTCGCCCTAAAGCGCATGGAAAGGCCATCGGACTCGATGCGATCGGCACAGACATCGGCCTGTGTGGACAATCCGTAAGTCCAGGTCCGGCGCATGATCTGCGGGAGAAGAGTCTGCACGTTCGGATCGTCCAGACACAGCACGCTCGCACCGTAGAACGGCACGCGGTTCGCAAAATCGCGGAACGCGGAAAGCAGATTCTCGAAGCTGCCGTAGTGGTCGAGGTGCTCGTGGTCGATATTGGTCACTACCACCACTGTCGGGACCAGTCGCAGAAACGAACCGTCGCTCTCGTCCGCCTCCGCGACCAGGACTTCCCCTGTTCCGAAGCGCGAGTTGGTGCCAAAGCTCTTGACGCGTCCGCCCACGATCGTGGTCGGTTCGAGGTTCCCCGCTTCGAGTACGGTGCCCACGAGTGAGGTCGTGGTGGTCTTGCCGTGCGAGCCGCCCACGGCGACTGCGTATTTCATCCGCATCAGTTCCGCGAGCATCTCGGCGCGCGGGATGACCGGGATGTGCTGGGCTTCTGCGGCCTCGATCTCCGGATTGCGGGCCGGAATGGCGGAGGAGTAGACGACCACGTCTGCTTCGGAGACGACCTTTGCATCGTGGCCGATCGTCACGAGGATGCCACGGTCGATCAAGCGCCGCGTGGCCGCGCTATCGCGCATGTCCGATCCAGATACCTCGTACCCACTGGTCTTCAGGATCTCGGCCATGCCGGACATACCCACGCCGCCGATGCCGACGAAGTGAACGCGTTTGACTCTTCCCCTCATGCCGCCCCCCCCGAGATCAACGCGACGCAGGAATCCCAGATCTGATCGGCGGCGTCCGGACTTCCGCGGCGCGCAGCGCCCGCTGCCAGCTGTCGTCTCCGATCGCTATCGCCGAGAAGAGTAACGACCTCATCGGCGAGGCGCGCGCCCAATTCCGAATCGGGGATCACGATGCAACCACCGACGCGCTCCACTTCCCGCGCATTGGCCATCTGATGGTCGTCCGCGGCGTGGGGGTAGGGGACCAGAATTGAAGCAACTCCCGCAACGCACAACTCTGCGACCGTTGCAGCTCCCGAACGTGCAACGACCAGATCCGCGCACATCAGATGTTCGGGCAGAGTCTCGAAGAACGCTTCGACCTCGGCTGTGATCCCGGACACCGCATACGCATCGCGGACCTCGTCGAGGTCCGCCGGTCCCGTCTGGTGAACGATCGAGAGTTCGTCGAATTCTCTTAGGCGTGGGAGCGCGCTGCACATGGCCCGATTCAGGGAGCGCGCACCCTGGCTGCCGCCGACGGTCAGGAGGCAGAGGGAGTCTTCTCCTTTGTCATCGGATTCCCGACCTGTTTCCCGGAGCTCGGGCCCGATGCGCGTGGGAAATCCCGTGAGGCTGACGGATTCCGGCGGGAAGAACGCGGCAGCATCTTCGAATTGCACGAAAACCCGTTTCGCGAAGCGCCCGAGCAGCCGGTTCGCACGTCCCGGCCGCGCGTTAGGCTCGATCAAAGCGGTTGGAATTCCCATCATGCGCGCTGCCGCGACCGCTGGGACGGATGCATAGCCGCCCACACCGACCACCAGATCCGCATTCGCCTCGTGCAGTAGCGAGCGCGCTTGCCAGACTCCGCGAGCGACGGTCAGTAGCCCGAGTGCCGCGCGAAGCGGATTGCGTCCCAGAATCTGCGTGCTGGCCACCAGGGAGAGCGGGTAGCCGGCCGCCGGCACGTACCGGGTTTCGAGTCCGCGCTGTGTGCCGATGAAGCCCACACTCGCGTCGGGATTGCGCCGACGAATCGTGTCCGCCAGTGCAATCGCGGGAAAGATGTGCCCGCCGGTCCCTCCACCGGCGAGGATCACGCTCAGCGCCATCCCGACCTCCCGGACGTCGGACGCGCGATGTTCAGCAGCGCGCCGATCGCAACCAGCGACACCACGAGCGATGTCCGTCCATAGGACAGGAAAGGAAGTGTCGTGCCAGTGGTGGGTAGCGCACCCATCGCAACCGCAGCGTTGACCATCGCCTGAAGCCATAGGAGGCAGCTGACCCCCACGGCGAGCAGTGTGCCGAAAGTGGACTTAGCCGTCGCTGCGATGCCTAGTGAAGCCAGCGCGAGCAGCGCAAAACAGATCAGCACGCACAGCACACCGACCAATCCGACCTCTTCTCCGATGACCGACAAGATGAAGTCGGTGTGGGCTTCGGGCAGGAAGAAGAGCTTTTGCTGGCCAGCGCCCAGGCCCACTCCGGTGATTCCGCCCGCACCGAACGCGATCTGCGATTGCACCAGCTGATAGCCGTTGCCAAGTGGATCCGCCCACGGGTCCATGAAGGTCCGGAGTCGATCCAAGCGGTACTCGCGCAGCACCGCGAGCGTGAAAAGCGGCGGTAGCGAGATCAAGGCGGTTGCGAGCAGGTGATCGAGTCGCGCGCCACCGGCGAATACCATCACCGCGGTGAAGAGGCCGATCAGCAGCACACCGCCGAAATCGGGCTGCATCAGGAGCAGGGCGCATGGCACGCCGGCCAGCAGCGCGGGCACGAGCACGGTGACCCGGAAGTCCGCGAGCCGGTCTTGATGCGAGGACAGCCAGCGCGCGAGCGCGAGAATGACTCCGATCTTTGCGGGTTCCAGCGGCTGGAATACGATCGGTCCGATCTGAACCCAGCGCGAGGCGCCATTTGCGGAGACGCCCAGTGGGGAAAGAGTCGTCAGGAGGCCCAGGACGGAGATCGCCCAGATGGCGTAGGCGAGACCTGAAATCCGCCGGGTTGGCACGCGAATCAGTGCGTACAGCGCGGCGCCGCCTACGGCGAGCGCCATCGATTGACGCAGCCAGTAAACCCAGGCCGTGCCGAAGATGAATTCGGAACGAGCTGCGCTGGAGCTGTAGACCATGACGATCCCGATGCCCATCAACACCGTGGTCGACCAGAGTAGTTGGGGTGCGCCCAACCTGCTCAACATGCGCCGCCTCCTGGAGTTTCCCCGGACTCGTTCACGAGTCTGGCGAAGGCTCGTCCACGGGCCTCGAAGCTGTCGAACTGATCGAAGCTCGAACACGCGGGCGAGAGCAGGACCGTGTAGCCCGGGCGCGCCCGGCGCACGGCCTGCTCGACGGCTTCTGCCAGTGTCTGCGAGCGCACCACTTCGGGCGCCTGCGCTCCGGCCACTGCGAGATCCTCTGCCGACTCTCCGTAGGTGATCAGCGCGATCACGTCACCGGCGACCTCGCCCAGGGGTGCGAAATCCAGGCCCTTGTTGCGTCCGCCCGCGATCCAGATGACCGGCGCTTCACAGGCGGATACGCTGGCGGCCGCAGCTGCGGGGTTGGTGGCTTTTGAATCGTCTACGTAGCGCACGCCTCGACTCACGCAGACTTCCTGACTTCGATGCGGCAGGCCTTCGAATTCCGTGAGCTGTTTGCGGATCGCTTCAGCGGTTGCACCCGCGGCTTCGGCGGCGCTCGCCGCGGCCAGCGCGTTGGCCAACGGCGAACGACAGGCGTGGGAAAGCTCGGAGATCGGAATGCGTAACAGGACTTCGCCGTCGCGCGCGAGCACCATCTGGTCTCCGTCGACGAAAGCGCCGGACTCCAGCAAGCTCCGGGTCGAGAAAGCCCGCGTGCGCGTGCGTGCGCGCTCGCCCACGGCGCGCGCCCAGGCATCGTCCAGGTTGAATACCAGCACGTCATCGGGCTGTTGGAGTTCGGCCAGGCGCTCTTTTGCGGTTCCGTAGCTCTCCATGCTGCCGTGGCGATCGAGATGGTCCGGGGACAGGTTCAGGAGCACCGCGACACGGGCGTGCAGTCGCTGCGCGTGCTCCAGTTGAAAGCTGGAGAGTTCCGACACCACACGCTCCGCCTTCAGCGCCACGAGTTCGCACAGCGCAACGCCCAGATTTCCGCCGACTGCGGTGCGCAGGCCGCTCTGCTCCAACATGCGTCCGATCAAGACGGTCACCGTGCTCTTGCCGTTGGTGCCCGTGACGCCCACGATCGGCGCTTCGATGTGGATTGCGGCCAGATCGATTTCCGGCAGAACCTTGGGCCCCGGCTCGACCGGAAATCCGGGACTGGCCACCACCTTGTCGAAGTCGTCGAAGTTCGCGGGGATTTCGCGCAGACGTTCGATACGCGGGTCCAGATCGGCCTGGGCTGCTTCATTCTTGTCGTAGGCGAAGACCTGAGCTTCCCGGTCGAGGAGCAACGCCGCAGCGGCGCGTCCAGAGCGCCCGGTGCCGAGCACCAGGATCTTCTGTCCCAGGTAGTTCAACGCAGTTTCAGCAGCGAAATCGCGATCAGCCCGAGGATCACGGAGATGATCCAGAAGCGCACGATGATCTGTGGCTCCGGCCAACCCCGGAGTTCGTAGTGGTGATGGATAGGCGCCATTCGGAAGACGCGATTTCCCGTGAGTTTGAACGAAGCCACCTGAACGATGACCGAGAACATCTCGACGATGAACAGACCGCCCGCGATCACGAGAACGACTTCCTGGCGGATGATGACGGCGACCATCGAGAGCGCGCCCCCGAGTGCGAGCGAGCCCGTGTCTCCCATGAAGACCGAGGCCGGGTAGGTGTTGAACCAGAGAAAACCCAGCCCCGCGCCAATCAGGGACGTGCAGAAGATTGCCAGAGTTCCGACTGCGGGCACGTACTTCAGTTCGAGGTACTCGGAAATCACACTATTGCCCACTACGTAGGCGTAGCCGCCGATCACCGCGGCGCTGATCATGGTGGGGCCAATCGCGAGTCCGTCGAGACCGTCTGTCAGGTTGACCGCATTGGAGAATCCAACGACGAAGATGACGGCAAGCGGAAGATAGAGCACGCCGAGTGACGGGTGGAAGTCCTTGAACAGCGGAAGAGAAACCTCGGAGTCGAAGCCCGTCCACAAATACAGCGCGCCCACCGCGACCGTGGCGACGACGGTCTGGGACAGGAACTTCGTGCGCGCGGAGATGCCATCGGGGTTCTTGCGAACGGCTTTGAGGTAGTCGTCGGCGAAACCGATCGCACCGCAGCCCAGTGTGACCCCCACCACGATCCACATATAGACGTTGGTCCACTCGGCCCAGAGCAGCGTGCTCGCGATCACGGCGAGCAGGATCAAGGTCCCGCCCATCGTGGGGGTGCCGCTCTTCTCCTGGTGCCGATCGGGGGTGTCTTCGCGAATCGTCTGGCCGACCTGGCGGTTCTCGAGCATGCGGATCAGCGCAGGACCGACGATGAAGGCGATCAGGAGTGCGGTCAGGGCGGCACCGACCGAGCGAAAGGTCAGATAGCGGAAGACGTTGAATGCGCCGATTTCATCGGAAAGCAGTTCGTACAGCAGGTGGTAGAGCATCAGGTTCCTTCAACGAGCGCATTGACCGCTCGTTCCATGTGCATGCCGCGTGAACCCTTGATGAGCACGATATCGCCAGAGTTCGCCAGTTCGCGGACGCAGCTGACCGCGTCTTCGGCCAGCATCACGTGATGCACTTGCGACAGTCCGGCATCGCGTGCGGCCTGCCACGTATTCTGCGAAAGCTCGCCCACCGCGACCAGTGCATCTACCGGTTGTTCGGCAACGACCCGCCCGATTTCCTCATGGATTTCGGCTTCCCGCGGCCCGAGTTCCAGCATGTCGCCGAGAACTGCGATCGTATGTGCCCCGGCGCGCATCTGCGTGAGCGTCGCAAGGGCGGCGCGCACGGAGTGCGGGTTGGAGTTGTAGCTGTCGTCGATCAAGACCAGCCCCCCGGCCGCCGGCTTCACATTCAAACGCCCGGACACGGCCGAGAAGCTCTCGAGACCATTCTGGATGGCGCCAAGTGGATCATCCGTGAGCAGACCGGTGGCAAACGCAGCGGCCGCAGCGCACAGAGAGTTTTCGATCAGGTGGAGGCCCGGAGCGCCCAGTTGAATCCGGCAACGACCCAGGGCTGTGACGAGTTCGAATACGGCCCGACCTTCATGCGGCATTTCGGGCAGGCCGCGGAAGTCCGCATCGGCGCTGCATCCGAAGCGGATGTGCTCGCCCTTGAAGCGCGAAGCTTGTTCGATGATGAGCGGATTGTCGATATTGATGATCGCGGTGCCCTCGGGCCGGATGCACTCGAACAACTCGCCTTTCGCCTGAGCGATCGCCTCGATCGAGCCGAGCGGACCCAAGTGGGCCGGTGCCACATTCGTGATTGCACCGACGGTCGGTGATGCGATGCGCGCAAGGTGCTCGATCTCACCGGGGTGATTCATGCCCATCTCGACCACCATCACCTGAGCGCGCTCGTCGAGTTGCAAGACCGTCAGGGGCAGGCCGATATGGTTGTTCAGGTTTCCAAGCGTCGCGTGTGTGCGAACTCCGGCGGCACCGAGGATTGCGCAGCAAAGCTCCCTTGTGGTGGTCTTGCCGTTGGATCCGGTGATTCCGACCACCGGGATCTCGAAACGCTCGCGCTGTCCACGAGCGAGTTCACCCAGCGCCGCAATGCTGTCGTCCACGCGGATCGATGGAGCGGATAGACCCGGTACCTCGCGCGAGATCAGGACCGCGGCGGCGCCGTTCGCAATCGCGTCGTTCGCGAACTCGTGTCCGTCGAAGTTCTCGCCCACAATCGCCACGAACAGGCTTCCAGGTGCAATCGAGCGCGTATCGGTCGAGATTTCCGTGATGGACAGGGACGCGTCGCCGCTCAGTCGTCCACCGCAGTAACCCGCAAGCCCGCCCAGCGTGAAACTCACTTCAAGCTGCCCCGCTCGCGCAGCGCGCGTCGCGCTTCGACGCGATCATCGAAGGGAACCTTTTCGGTGCCGAGGATCTGATAGTCCTCGTGACCCTTTCCGGCGATCACCACCACGTCCTGGTCACGGGCCAGACCGATCGCGCGGCGGATCGCGTCGCGGCGATCGCGGATCACCACGTGGGGGCCCGAAAGACCTTCAGCAACATCGCGCAGGATTGCATCGGGGTCTTCGGTGCGCGGATTGTCGCTGGTCGCGATCACGTAGTGGCTGCTCGCACACGCGGCTCGCGCCATGATCACTCGCTTGCTGCGATCCCGATCGCCGCCACATCCAAAAACCGTGATCAAGCGGTCCTCAAGCAGCGGACGGATGCGAGAAAGTACGTTGTCGAGGGCATCGGGTGTGTGTGCGTAGTCGACCAGCACGACGGGGCGGCAGTTCGCGACGCGTTCCAGGCGACCCGGAACGGGCGGGCAGGCGGCGATCCCCGCTTCGATCTCGTCCCAGGACAGGCCCAGCGCGCGTGTCGCGCAGGCTGCGGCCAGTGCATTGTCGATCTGGAAATCGCCGGGAAGCGGAAGAACGAGTTCGCGTTCGCCTTCGGGGGTCTGCAGGCGTACGCGCGAGCCGTCCAGTTTGACCTCTTCTCGGGTCGTCTGGATATCCGTCTTTGTCTGTCCCTCGCGTGCGAAGGAGATGACGGGCCGACCCGCTGTCTGCGCGAGTTCGGCGAAGCGCATCGAGTGCGGGTCGGCAGCATTGAGTACGGCGGTTCCGGCCAGGTACTCGGGCGTGAATAGCAAGGCCTTCGCATCCGCGTAGGATTCCATATCCCCGTGAAAGTCCAGATGGTCTTGAGAAAGGTGTGTGTATACCCCGACCTCGAAACGCAGACCTCGCACGCGTCCCTGCGCCAGGCTGTGCGAAGACACCTCGAGGGCCACGATTTCCACACCCGCCGCCCGCATATCTGCGAACGTACGCTGCAGGTCGAGTGATTCGGGTGTGGTGAGCTGGGCCATCGTTTCGCAACCGGGATAACGTACAGAGATGGTGCCCATGCTTCCGGCTCGCCGACCCGATGTATTGAGCACCGACTCGATCATGCGGGCCGTGCTGGTCTTGCCGTTCGTCCCGGTTACACCGACTAGCGTGAGCGAGCGGGCGGGATGATCGAAGAAACGTTCGGCCAGGCCGGGAAGGGCGGCGCGCGTGTCGGGTACCGTGGCCCAGGCGACCTCGGGTGGCAGTTCAGCAGGTGCTTCTTCAACCAGCAGGGCGACCGCGCCAGAAGAAAGCGCCTGTTCGATGAACTGATGGCCGTCGCTGGTCTCGCCCCGCAAGGCCACGAATAGGGATCCGGTTCGCGCCTGTCGCGAGTCGTAACAGATGTCGAGGATCTGGGTGTCCGCGCCCGAGCGAATCTGGGCGTCCGACGCATCCAGAAGATTCGCGAAGTTCTTGCTCACTCTGCGCCCCCGACCGGGATTCCCAGTTGCCGGACCGCACTTCCGGCGAATTCCCTGAAGACGGGAGCGGCGACCTCGCCACCCGAATACGCGCCCACAGGCTCATCCAGAACGACGACTACGACCAGTCGCGGATTCACTGCGGGCACGACACCGAGAAACGAAGCCACGTGACGGTCGCGGGAGTAGGTTCCATCTACCACTTTCTGCGCAGTTCCGGTCTTCCCAGCGACGCTGTGATCGGTCAGGGCGGCTCTCTTTCCCGTGCCATTTTCGACCACCGAGCGCATCATCTTCAAGACGAGTGCGGCTGTCTCGCGAGAGATCACGCGATCCTCGGAGGCGTGGGAAGAGTCCGAACCTTCGCGAAGAGCGAGGCGCGGGACCACCCGGTTTCCGCCGTTGGCGATCACGGCGCTGGCGCCGGCGAGCTGTAGGGCCGTTACGGCGAGACCCTGGCCAAAAGCGATATTCGCCCGCTCCACCTGCTGGTTCTCGGCCAGATTGCGCAGTACTCCCGAAGCTTCGCCGGGGAAACCGCTACCGGTTCGCTTGCCGAAACCGAAACGGCGCAAGCCGACGACCAGTTCTTTGGAGCCGATCCGATTGGCGATCTTCGCGGCGCCGATGTTGCTCGAGACGCGCAGGATGTCGTGCACGCTGAGCACCCTGTGGGGTTTCATATCGTGAATCGTTCGATTGAGCACGGACCATTTGCCGTTCTCACAATCGAAGACGTCTCTGGCATCGACCATTCCCGACTCGAGCGCGACTGCGATCGAGAACGGTTTGAGCGTACTGCCCGGTTCGAAAGGATCGACGATGGCTCGCACGCGGAAGTTCTTCGAGTTCTCGGACCAGAACTGGTTGGGGTTGAACGTCGGTGCCTGGGCCAGCGCGAGTACGTCGCCGTTGCGCGGGTCCAGCGCCACCAGACTCCCGCTGCGCGCGCCCGTGCGCTTCAGCGAGCGCTGCAGGGCTTTGTCGGCCGAGTGTTGCAACTTGGCGTCGAGCGTCAGCCGAAGAGGCTCGCCTTCGCCCGAATCCGCAGACGAGGAGATGTGAGGCAGTCGTGTGCCGCGCGCGTCTCTGCTCGCCGGGATCGAAGCCGATTCGCCGCGAAGTTCGCGTTCGAAATCGAGTTCGAGCCCGGTCAGGCCGATGCCGTCGCGGCCCGCGATGCCGACATAGGCGGCCGCAAGAGTTCCGTTGGGGTAGTAGCGTCGGCGTTCTTTGCGCAGGAATACACCGTCGAGACCTAGCCTCTGCACGTGCTCGGCGATCTCCGGCTCAACCCAGCGAGCGATCCAGATGAATTGCTTGCGAGACGCGATGCGCCTCTCGATCTCCCGGGCCGGGATCCCCAGGACTCGTGACAGTTCCCGCGCCGTCTGGCGACGCTGTGCGGGGTTGATCTTGATCGGCGCGGCGGCCACGGATTGCACATTGGCCGAGATCGCCAGCAGGTTTCCGTTTCGGTCCAGGATGTTGGCGCGCTTCGGCTGGATGACCATCCGGGTAGCCGACTGGCGCTCTGCGATACGGGCCAGTCTCTCTGCGTCGATCGTCTGGAGCTGTGCGGCCCGCACGGCGAGCAATCCAAAGCCCGTTAGCGCGAACAGCGCGATGACGGTGAGACGCTGCGGCGCCAGTCCTGTGCGGCGGCGGCGGGGGGTGCGCCGCGCTCGCTTCACGGCCTGGCCTCGAAAGCTCTCGCCTCCCTTGTGAACGAAGTGTTTGGCACCGGTAGATCGATCACCTGGCCCGGCTCTGGATAGGTCATCCCGAGTTCGACGGCGGCGGGCTCTACGCGTTCAGGCGAAGAAAGCGTCCCTACTTCGACACGCAGCTTGTCGACCTGCTCGCTCAATTCCGATTCGGCCTTCATCAAGCCGGAAAGTTCGTAGCGCAGAGACGTCATCTTCGTGCGCGCCAGGACCAGTGCACCCGCGCCAATCATGACACCGACTGCAATCGACAACAGAACGTGCAGGACGAAGCCGCCCGGTTTCAGACGTGAGTTCAGCATCGCTCGCCTCCGCGCAAACGCGCACTTCGGGCTCGGGGATTGGCGCGAATCTCTTCTTCGCCGGGTCCCTGGCCTTTGGCCAGAATGCGAATGCGCGGGGTGCGTCCGCAACCGCATACCGGCAGGTCCGGGGGGCAGATACAGCCGAGTTGCTCGCGTCGCAGGAATTGCTTGACGCGTCGGTCCTCACCGGAGTGATAGCTGAGTACCGCGAGGCGACCGCCGGGGGCCAGGACCTCCAGGGCTGCTTCGAGGCCCGATTCCAGCTCACCAAACTCGTCATTGACCGCAATGCGCAGCGCCTGAAACACGAGTGTCGCCGGGTTGTGTCGTCTTCGGGGCAGACGCACGCTGCGCAGTGCGTTGAGCAGATCCTGCGCGGTGCGAATCGGCGAGTTCTCCTTGATCGCTGCGACCACGCGCCGCGGTGCGGGCACGTCGGCCGCGCGCATCAGCTCGACCAGGCGCTCGTCGTCGAGATTCTCGATGAGTTCCGCCGCCGTCTCGCCCTGCGTCGTGTCCATGCGCATGTCGAGAGGCACGTCTTCTCCCGCATCCCTGAACGTAAAGCCCCGGCTCGGGTCGTCGAGATGCTCGGAACACACGCCCAGGTCCATGAGTACGCCGTCGACGGTTTCGTTTCCCGTCCCGCGAACGACATCGCGCAAGAAGGCGAGCCGAGCGTGTACCAGTCGCGCCGCCGAACCGAACCGTTCCAGGCGCTTGGCGGCCTTTTCGAGCATGCCGGAATCCCGGTCGAGTCCGATCAACTCGCCGTCGGGGCCCAGACGCTCCAGGATCTTCTCTGCGTGTCCACCGTGCCCGGTGGTCGCGTCCACGATGCGCGCTCCCGGGCGAGGGTTCAGGAGATTCAACACTTCCTCGACCATCACCGGGACGTGCACCGAGATCACCGAGGGACCTCTCCCGAGTCACGGGTGAGGGTGGGGAACTCGCTCTGGGTCTGGCGGATATCGCGCTGGAAACGAGCGAGATCCCAGATCTCGATGGTCTGATCGACTCCCAGAAAGACGATTTCGCGTTGCAGACCGGCGAGTTCGCGCAGTCGAGCGGGAATCAGGATGCGGCCCTGGCGGTCGACGCTGAGGAGCGTGGCCAGGCCCATGGTCAGACGCTTCAGCCGCTGACGCGCATCGTTGAGTCCGGGTTGCGAGTAGTGCTCGCGCAACCGTTCGAACTCGTCGGGCGGGTAGATCGCCAGACAATCCGAATGAGCTGTCAGTACTGGCTCGTCGGAGAACCCACTGAGTTGCTTCCGAAAGGACTTCGGAAGACTCGTGCGACCCTTCTCGTCCAGTACGTGATCGAAGCAGCTAAGAAACACCCGCGTTTCGACCCCCGCACGAACCAGTGGGGGAGGGGGTTCCACAGACTCAATGCTCCCCCCCTAAAACAGCACCAAACCTGTGAAACCCGATCCCACTGAAATGGGAGTGTATCCCACTTCATCCCTCTGTCAACCCACCCGATCCCCAAAGGTCGCGTTTTCACAGGTTTTTTCGCTTTTCGCTCGAGCCCCGTATGTTGGGGTTGAGCAGTTCCCTACCCCCTAGATTTTGGGGTCTGGACTGCCTGACCAGGTCGAATCGCGCAAATCCGACCAGTTTTCTGCATGTGCCTGACGAAATTCTCTTACCACCTGCATACCAATCGGGCTGGCAGGCGGAAATTTCCCATCCGCGACGCTCTCTGCGCACAGCGTGTCGATGACTTCCGCCACGGACTCGCCGAGCGCTTGCAGGTCGTAGCCGCCTTCGAGCGCGATTACGAGGCGACCGCCGCACACGTCGTCGGCTAACGAGCGGGCCCGCTCCGCAAAACGCCGGAAGCCGAGCGTCGAGACCTGCATCGACCCGAGGGGATCGCGGGCATGCGCGTCGAAGCCCGCCGAGACCACCAGGATCTGCGGAGCAAACTGTCGCAGGATCGGCAGCGCGACCTCGTCGAACACCGCGCCGTATTCCGCGTCTCCGCAACCGGCTGGCAACGGAAGGTTCACGCTGCTCCCGAGACCCTCGCCATTGCCTCGTTCGCCCAGTGCTCCGGTGCCCGGATAGAAGGGGAACTGGTGTAGCGATGCGAACAGCACGTCGCGCTCGTCCTCGAAGATGTGTTGCGTGCCGTTACCGTGGTGCACATCCCAGTCCAGAATAGCCACACGTTCGATGCCGAGTTCAGCCTGTAGCGCACGTACGGCAAGCGCGACGTTGTTCAAGAGGCAGAAGCCCATGGCGTGGGCAGACTCGGCGTGGTGGCCTGGCGGCCGGATCGCTGCGAACCCGCTCGGGGCCTCGCCACGTGCCACGCGCAGGGAGATGTCGATCAGGCTGCCCGCCGCCAGGCGTGCGATTTCGAGCGAGCGCGGAGCGCTGTACGTGTCGGGATCGAGCCGCGTCTGCTCTCCCTCGACGTCCACCAGTGTCTGTAGATGAGAGCGGGTATGAACGCGCAGGATCTCGTCGTCGCTGGCCGCCCGGGGCTGGATCTGGTGCAGGCCAGCGGCGCGGCGGGCCAGCGCAGCGTCGATCGCGTCGAGCCGTTCGGGGCACTCAGGGTGTCCGCCCGGCAATGCGTGCTCGCGAAAGCGAGAATCGCGCACCAGTATCGGAAGGGGATCCAGGTTGGGCACGGACCGTTAGGCTAGCAAGCGATTGACAGCACCGCCCACGTGCTCCATACAACGAACCTGTGACTCCTACCCGCATGCCGCGGAGCCTGGCGATTACCGGTCTGGACACGTTCGTCGGCAGCCGGATCGCGCAGAGACTCTTCGATTCGCCGCTTCTCGAGAACCTGATCGGGATAGACGTAGCTCTGCCGAGAAGACTGGAAGGGCGAATGCGCTTCCACCGCGTCGACCTGACCGAACCCACGGCCGATTCGCTGGTCGCCGAGATCCTGGAGAAGGAAAGCTGTGACGCGGTGCTGCACTGCGCGTTCTTCAGTCAGCCCCATGCGGATCCCGAATACGCCCACGAACTCGAAGTCCTCGGATCCCTGCACGTGATGAATGCGGCCGCGGCTGCTCGGGTTCAAAAGCTGGTTGTCCTGAGCCACGCACAGGTGTACGGGGCCCACCCCGACAACCCGAACTTCTTGCGCGAGGACGCGCCGCTGCGCGGTCATGGAGGTGCGTGTTCGGTTCGGGATCGAGCTGAAATGGAATCCCTGCTGCGCGTATTTGCCACGCGCCATCCCGATATGACCGTGACCTCACTGCGCCCGTGCTGGACGCTCGGCCCGGAGAGTGAGAGCTTCATTTCGAGCTATTTTGCTCGCAACTCTGTTCGAACCCTGCTCGGATACGACCCGCTGCTGCAGGTGCTGCACGAGCAGGACCTGCTCGACGCGGTCGAACTCGCTCTTGCGCAGGACGTACCCGGGCCGATCAATCTCGCGGGCGATGGCGTGCTTCCGCTCTCGACTCTCCTGCGCCTGGCCGGAAAGCGCAGCTTCTCCCTGCCGCATCCCCTCTTGTTCCGACTGGAGTATCTGAACTTCCTGCGCAGCAGTGGGGACGATCCGGCGGGCTTCTACGATTTCTTCCGCTTCCTGTGGGTCGTCGACACCTCACGTGCGCGCGAAGAACTCGGTTTCGTTCCCGAATACACGACCAAGGAAGCCTGGATGAGCTTCGTGGTCAGCCGGCGTCTGCGAGCCTACCGATGAGTGAAAGCGAAGAAGACGCCCGGCCCGACGAGTTCGAAGAGTTGCGCGACTCCATCAGCGCGTTGCGACGCGAACTCGAGGGCCGCTTCGGCGTCGGATCAACGGAAGTGGAAGAGGGCGACCCCGAGCTGGAAGATGAGGAGATCGAACAAGAGGGTCTGATCGCGAGACTGCGCCGCAAGATGGTCGGTCGCGTTCGGGACTTCGATGTCGTGGAGTTGTACGAAGAGCTGAGGCAACACTCATCGTTACCCGGCCAGAGCGACGTGTCGGCGGTCGTCGACGAATTTGGACTCGATGAACGCTACCTGCGCCGAGCGCGCCGCTACATCGACTTCCTCTACGAGCGCTGGTTCCGCGTGAAGGCCTTCGACACCCAGAACATTCCCCAGGCCGAGCGCCTGCTCTTCGTGTCGAATCGCTCCGGGATTCTTCCCTACGACGGACTGATGATCGCAAGCACTGTCGAAAGGCACGTCCCCGGAGCGCAGCGTCCGCGTTTCCTGGTTGCGGACTGGTTGATGACTCTGCCCTTCACGCAACCTGCGATCGCACGCATCGGAGGTGTTCGGGCGTCGAGCGACAACGCCGAACGCCTGCTGGAGAAGGGGGACTCGGTGATCGCTTTTCCCGAAGGGCAGAAAGGCGCGGTCAAGCCGTTTCGCGATCGCTATCGCCTGCAGCGTTTCGGTCGCGGCGGTTTCGTATCTCTGGCGGTCCGACAGCGCGCGATCATCGTCCCGGTAGCCGTCGTCGGAGCCGAAGAGGTCCATCCGATTCTCTTCCAGCCGCGTCTGCCCAGGCGGATTCTCGGAACTCCCGTTCCGATCACGCCGACGTTCCCGCTGCTGGGACCACTGGGACTCGTGCCACTACCCAGTCAATGGCGCATCCGCTTCGGCGAGCCCTTCTACTTCGATTCAGTCGAACCCGAGGCTGCGGATGACCCGCTGTACGTCAATCGGACGCGGGAACGTGTGCGGGGTGCTGTTCAGACTTTGCTCGAGGAAGAGGTGCGGCGGAGGCCTGCGGTATTCTCATAGGTCCGGCGGTTGCGGTAGCTGAGTCGGTCGAAAGCAACCCCCGCCGGTCGTGCTCCGCGCTCTTCGTGTGGGCGTTGCAGCGCTCTTTGGTGGCTCCGAAACGCCCGGCGGGGGTTGCTTTCAACCTCGCCGCTGCGTTTTGCCGGACTTTCTTGGCGTGTGGAGATGTTTGACGGATTTGACGGATTGGCGGATCGTTTCCGGTGTACACTGGAAGGCGATGGCTGATTCGTCGCCTCGGCACCGCTTGTCGCGCATCTGCATCGCGATTACCGCGATCGCCTCACTCACGCTTCCAGCCGCCCCGAGCTTCGCCACTCCGATCACAACACCCACGGACCTCCTACCCGGCGCTCAATACCGACTGGCCTTCGTGACTGTCGGTACTAGGAATGCAGTCTCCGCGGATATCGCGGACTACGATGCCTTCGTAACCGCTGAGGCAAACTCAGTCCCCGAACTGAGTTCCCTAGGCACGACGTGGCAGGTCATCGGTTCCACGGCCACCGTTGATGCACGCGATCACACCGGGACCGACCCACTTATTCCCGACATTCCAATCTACCGACTGGACGACATCCGCTTAGTCGATGACTACGCCGACCTCTGGGACGCAAGTCTTGATGCGCCGTTACGCGTCGATAGCAATGGCAACATCGCCCCTGTAGGTGTTGGCGTCTACACAGGCACGATTTTCTCCGGCGTTGCAGTGTTCCCGCTGGGTGGGGCGAAGGTGACACTTGGAGCGGCCTTTGACCCGGGTATCTCGTGGATACAGGCTGCCTATACGGAACACCCATCAGTCGATCTAGAGAGTCTGTATGCGTTGTCCGCGATCCTGACGGTCCCAGTTCCAGAGGCGGGAGCCACAGTCATGCTCACACTCGCCTGCGTTGCGCTCCTGCTCGATCGTCGAGATTGAGTCCCGTCGCCAGGAGACCCGGAATTCGACGCTAGATTGGAGCGTGGCGTGGAGGTCGGACGCAAGCCCCTGCCGGGCGTTTCGGAGCCACCAAAGAGCGCTGCAAGGTCCACACGAAGCGAGCGGAGCACGACCGGCAGGGGCTTGCGTCCGACCGACTCAGCTACCTCAACGAAAAATCAAACCGAGAACTAAGAACCAGAACGCTCCGACAACTGCCGTTCGAAATTCGACAAAGCAGTCGACAATCGCTCGAGATTCTTGTTAAGCGCTTCCAGATCCGCACGCGTCGGAAGATCCGCAACTCGCAGCACGCGTTCAACCGCATCGTGAACCGTGCGCTGGACCTCGCCGAGGTCGACCGAAGGTTCATCTTCTGTGTTGACCCACTTGCGGATATTGTCGCGAACCTCGTTCAGGTTCTGATTCGCGTCGTCCATGCTGCGGCGCACCAGCTTGTACAACGCATCGCTGCTGCGCGAAACGAGTTCGGTCAGGACGCGACCGGGTACACCCGAGCCATCCTCGCGGCTCTGCTTTTGATCGTCGACGAGAATCTGCGAGAGGATGATCGGAGTGATCTCCTCTCCGGTCTCGTTGTCGATCACGCAGATGTCCTTGCCTTCGCGGACAAGCTCGGAGATTCCCTTGAGCGTGATATACCGACTCGAATCGGTGTTATAGAGCTTGCGGTTCGCGTAGCGCTTGATCAAAACGGCCATAGGGCTGCAGTATCCCACCCGTTCAGGCCGCCGGTCAAATCGAGAGCAGGCCGGGGCTTAGGAGTTCCTGTTGCGCGTGCTGCGGCGCGGGGCTGCCCGTGGGCGAGGTGAAACCGGCTGGGCCTCCGCGGCTTCTTCGTCCCGTGCAATGGCCGCCAGAAGCGCCGCGAGCAGGTCGCGAACCTTTTCGGCGGCTGGATCCGAGGCGGCCCTCTGGGACCAGCGACCGATCTCGTCGCGCACGGCCCCTCTGAGCCGCGCCAGAGCCGGGCCTTCGAGCTGGCCGACCAGGGAGGCCAGAATCTCCGCGGGGCCGTTCCCGATGGCTCCCTCTTCGTGCTCCACGCGCCGTCGCGCAGCGGACGCCGCTTCTGCACCTGCGTGCAGCAGTTCCTCTGCCGCTCGGATCAGATGGAGCAGACTTCGATTCGCTTTCTCAGGCATCTTCGCCTTCCGCGAACAGGAACCCGCACATGCGGCTCAAGCCCTCGAGTGCGTGCACGTCTTCGGAAAATAGTGGAATCGTTCGCACCTGACTCGTTTCCAGGGGGAGTGCGGATTGTAACTGGCGCAGCATCTGGGCATCGCGAGCCGCGAGCAGCGCGTGCCGGGCGGTCGTCGACACCAGAACATCGGCGGCTTTCGCCGGGTCGAAGCCCACTTCCGCTCGTTCGAATGCGCCGGCGAGCCAGGTACGCGCCGCTTCTCGGGCGTCGGGATCCACGGATGGAGGCTCGCCACTCTGTGGCCAGGTGCGCATGCGGTTGATCACGAGTCCGACCAGATGGATCTTTTCATCTTCGAGTCGTTTCCAGAAGGATTCAGCTCGCCTGACCTGCTCGGGGTCCGGACCGGCCACCAGAATGAAGCCCGAGCCAGGATCTCGCAGCATGTCCTGGACTTCGCGCGCGCGATCCATGAACCCATCGAGCATCGAGTCGAACGCCAGCAGGAATTCCGAGATGGTTCGAAGGAATTCCAGACCCGTAATTCTCTCGAGTGCTTTCAAGGCCAGATCTGAGCCGGCGCGGAACAGACGAAAACCGGCGCGACCGACTGCTGCGGCCGGGTGCAGGAGAAGTTTGATGAACTGTCCATCCAGAAAGCCGGTCAGGCGGCGGGGTGCATCGAGAAAGTCGAGTGCGTGCGCGGCCGGGGGCGTGTCGAGCACGATCAGATCGTGCTCGCTGTCACTTGCGAGTTGGTGGAGTTTCTCCATCGCAGAGTATTCGCGGGTACCTGAGAGCGCATCGGTCAGGTTCTGGTAGATCGGGTTTGCGAGAATTCGCGCGCGCGCCTCCTCGTCGGGCGCAAAGCGCGCGACCAGTTCGTCGAAGGTGCGCTTGGTGTCGAGCATCATCGCGAACATTCGGCCCTTATTCTCGCCGGACTCTCCGCGAACGAGTTCGGCTGGTACTTCGCGCGGTTCGTGGTCCAACACGCCGATGCCCAGTGCATCGGCCAGGCGTTTGGCCGGGTCGATCGTCAGGACGAGCACATTCTTGCCGCTGCGCGCGGCCTGCAACGCCAGCGCGGCAGCGACGGTGGTCTTGCCCACTCCGCCCGTACCGACGGTGATCAATACGCGATGCTCCAGCCACGCAGTCAAAGTGCCGCCCCCAGCGCGTCGCTCAACAGTCCGATGCCGGACGGCGCATCGAGGTCCGCGGCCAGATAAGGCAATTCCCAGCAGCTCTCATCGCCTCGATTGGCCAGTCGTTCGAGAAACTGCCGATGCATGCGCGATCGCAACAGGCGGTGCTGTAGCGCTTCCTTTACGCTCGACGGGTTCGCCAACGGGGGAGCTTCGGCACTCGGCAGCCCCGAGAGGCTTCTCACGACTGCGTCGAGATCCGGGAGATCGGGTGGGGTCTCCACGCCGTTGGCGATCATCGGACCGACGCTCAGTTCGAGATCTCGCATGCGCTCGCATAACTCGAGCGTTTCGTTTACCGGCAGCTCTTCGGGCAGGGTGACCGGCAGGACCAGCGTCTTTGCGGGATCGCGCAGCAGCCGTTGCACGGCCTCGGTGTGTCGGCGCAGCGGTCCCAGACGCACGGTTTCGAGGACGACGTTCGGGACCGAGAGAAGCGAAAGGCCGTGACCGGTGGCGGGTGCGTCGACAATGACCAGCGGCCAGCGCGGCTTGCCTCGGGTCTCCAGGGAAGTCAGATACCAGAGCTTTCCCAGCGTGATCAACTCACGCCAGCCCGGCGCGGCCTCGAGAAACAGGCCGAAAGCCTGGTTGTTGACGATCCCGCGGGCGACGGCGCGCACCCGCAGTTGCAACTCCAGGAACTCGGTGAGCGCAGCGCGTGGTTGCACGTGAAGGGTGAACAGATGCGGAGCCATGCGGATCGGATTGCGTCCCGGGTCTTTGGAATGCGCTGGTTTTTCCGACAAGAGACGTGGGAGCACCGGTTCCGCACCGACTTCGGCCACCACGGTGTCGATTCCAGCGCGAGCCGCCAGAGTACCGAGCGCAGCGGCGAAGGTGGTCTTTCCTGTGCCTCCCTTTCCCGCAACGATCAAGAGACGACGCGATAGCAGTTCTTCGAGCGTCGTATTCAAGCCATTACCTCAAGCAGTACGCAGGAGTCGCCGACCCGGAGAACGGGTAGGTGCAGATCCGCACCGGTCCGAGGGGAATCAAGCGTTTCATGGTTATCGAGTGTGGAAAGTGCAAGACGCGGTTCCATCTCGCGGATGGTCGTCTTTCCTCGAAAGGCGCACGGGTTCGCTGTTCGAACTGCCATCACCGCTTCCACGCAACGCCGCCTCCTGCGACACCCACGCCCCCATCGGACGCACCGGAGCATAGCGCGTCGCAGACGCTGGAGTCTTCGAGCGTTCTACCCCCGAGTACGTCCGCGGGAGATCCCGATCTGGACAACCCCGAGTTCTTGTTCGACGAACCCGGGCCTTCGACTTCCGCGACGGCACCGTCGTTGCGCGAGGCGCAGGGGGGGCAGCAGCTCGATTTTGAACAGGTGCCGGATCTCGCTACGGAGCAGCCTCCCGACCAGATTGAAGAGGATTCCGAACCGGCCGAGCGCAAGGAAGATCCACCCGTATTCGAGCGCGATTCGCAGATGATCGGGGTGGAGCCTTCGGCCCTCAACTCCGAGGAGCCGGTCGCGGCCCAGGGTGTCAGCCTGTCGGAAGACGATGACATGCCTATTCTCGAGGTCGAGCGCAACGAGAAGGCGGCCCCCCCCCCCATCAGTGATGTCGAGAGCTTCGAAGACGTGCTGGGCAAGGATCTCGACGACGATGAAGACGACAGCTGGGGATCCCTGGCCGTTCCGACCACTCCCGCAGCTGCCCAGCCGTCCGAGCCGGCAGGCCCGGCCGGGACCGACAACGTACTCGCCGCCGCCCACAAAGTGACGGAGCGGGATTCCACCCGCTTCCGGCCTGCGATCGAGCATGAGCCCGAGGTCGAGTTCGAAGCTCCGGCCCGGCGTCGGGGCGCGGCGATCATTCAGATTCTGGCCCTCGCGCTGGGTGTGATCGTGAGTCTGGGAGTCGTTCATACGACCTGGACCCACGGGCTTGGCGAGATTCCCGGCCCCGCAGCGGTAAAAGGGGCAGGCTGGACCGCCACGGAAATCGAAGCCTTCCACATCTACGACCCGAGCCGGCGCCGGTTGCTCGTATTGCGCGGGACGCTCAAGGCCGAGTCGGCGAGTCCCGTTCCCCTCGTTCAGGTTACTCTGATCGACGCCAAAGGCCAGCCCCTCGGCGCGCCCAGGGTCGCAACGGTCGGACGTCGCGACGATCCCCTATTGGATCCTCTGGTCGGCGAAGGGGCCGCGGTGGGCCCCAGGACCGCCCCTGAAAAAGCCGACGGGTTCACACTGATCCTGCCTGAACCGGCGCCCGGCGCCCGGCGCTTTCTCGTCGAGCTGATCCCGAGCTAGCAGCGTTCTTCCGCAGGCCTGCTAGAGCTCGTGTGGGGAGCTCGGACGACTATTCCTTGTCGTCGTCCTTGTCCGGTGTCACATCGATTTCCGGGGGCTCTTGCATGGCTCCTCGGAAATTCTTGATTCCCTTGCCCAGCCCCTCGCCGATCTGGGGCAGACGGGTGGCGCCGAAGATGACGACCACGATCACCATGATGATGAGGAGTTCAGGTACTCCGAGTCCGAACATAGGGACAGCATCGGCAACTCACGGGTTGAAGTCAACGCGACGACCGGGGACATTCCCGTCATGAAAAAGAGCATATTCAAGGCCTACGACGTTCGCGGTCTATTCCCTCAGGAAATCGACGCACCCGCGGGGAACGCAGTGGGTCGCGCCCTGGCGCGCCATCTGAGCGCGGAATCCATCGTGATCGGAACCGATATGCGCGAAAGCGGCGGCGAGCTGCGCGACGCGATGATCGAGGGCCTGAGTTCCGAGGGGGTGGAGGTGATCGACATCGGTCGTGTTGCCACTCCCATGGTCTACTTTGCCACGGCCGCTTTCGGCGCAACCGGCGGCGTCATGATCACGGCGTCGCACAATCCCGCCGGCTACAACGGCTTCAAGCTCTGTGGTCCCGCTGCGATCCCGATCGGCATCGAGAGTGGCCTGGCCGAGATCCGCGACCTGGCTTTCCAGTTGCTGGACGAATCACCGGGCACCGCTCAGGCGTCCGTGTGCAAAGAGTCTGTCCACGATCGCTACGCTGAAAGCCTGCGCGAGTTGTTTCCCGTGAGCCGCCCGCTCAAGGTGGCGATCGATGCGGGTAACGGAATTGCGGGCGAGGCGTACGCGGACTTGCTGGACAGTCTGCCGCTGGAACAGACGCGGCTCTACTTCGAACCGGACGGGAGCTTTCCGAATCACGAAGCCAACCCGCTCGAACCCGAGAACCTGGAGGATCTGCAGAAGGCGGTGCGCGAGCAGGGGGCCGACATGGGTATTGCCTTCGACGGTGACGGCGACCGTGCGGTCTTCGTCGACGAGACTGGGGAAGCGATCCCGGCCGACCTGATGACCGCGGCTCTGGCGTGCGCGGTCGTAGAACAGGGATGGCTCGATCATCAGCAGGGAGGCGGCATCGTCTACGATCTGCGATCGAGCCGCATCGTGCCCGAGACGATTGAAGCCTGTGGAGCCATCCCGATTCGCAGTCGCGTCGGCCACGCATTCATGAAGCAGGTGCTACGCGAAACCGGGGCGTGTTTCGGTGGCGAACTGTCCGGGCACTACTACTTCAGTTTTCCTTCCGGATACGTTGCCGACGATGCCGCGGCCACGATGCTACTGCTCATGAAGACGCTCGAGCTTCGGGATTGTCGCCTGTCCGAACTCTGGACTCCGTATCGCAAGTACAGTCAAAGCGGGGAGCTCAACCGACGCGTCAAAGACGTTGCCGCGGCTACCACGCGCGTGCGTGAGGCTTTTCCCGATGGCGAAGCCGATCAACTCGACGGGCTCACCGTGCAGTACGAGGACTGGTGGTTCAATCTGCGGCCTTCGAACACCGAACCGCTACTGCGCCTGAATCTGGAGGCGCCCAGCGAGGAGGAAGTGAAGCTCCGCTGTGAGCAGCTACTGCCGGTGATCGAGGGCTGATCCAAGAGGTGTGGGAGTGAGTGTTCTCCGCGGACCGCGATTCCTGGTCGATGCGCTGCGCCTGTTGCGCACCCGCAAGGAACTGTGGCCGCTGTGTGTGTTGCCCATGCTGCTGAATCTTCTGGTTTTTGGACTCGCAGCCTGGGCTTTCATCGCGAATCTGGCGGAACTCTCGCAATGGATCAGCTCGGGCATTCCGGCTCCCGAGGCCCAGGTCTGGTACGAGTGGCTGTGGGTCGGTCCGTTGCGCGCGATCTCGTGGCTGGTGCAGTGGCTTCTGCTGCTTGCATTTCTGGTCGCGGGGTATTTTGCGTTCACCGTTTTTGGTGCGTTGATCGCGTCCCCGTTTCTCGATGTCCTGTCCGAGCGAATCGAGTCGATCTGTCTCGGCGACGGGTCCCCGAGGCCATCGGCCAGCTGGCGTGAAATCTGGCTTTCCGCTCTGCGCAGTCTGAGAGAAGAGGGTAAACGCGTGGCGTTCTTCGTCGCGATCCAGCTGGTGTTTGTCGTTCTTGCGCTGATTCCGGGAGCGCAAGCGTTTGCGGTCGCCGGGGGAGCCTTGTTCACGGCCCTGTTTCTTCCGCTCGATTACACCGGCTATGTGCTCGATCGACGCAGCGTGCGCTTTGGTCAGCGCAGGGACTGGATCTGGCGCAACCGGACAACCATGCTCGGTTTTGGTTCGACCGCGCTGTTCACGCTACTGATCCCCGGACTCAACTTCCTGTGCCTGCCGCTGTTCGTCACGGCGGGAACTCTGCTTGCGATCGAGGTCGGACCGCCGCAAGCGTCGTCCGATTCGCGCGGCGTTCCGGAAGTCGCGGGATCAGAGGCTCACTGAGGGGACCCGGGCTTTACTGCAGTCGCCCACACACGGCGTCGAGGCAGCGCGCGGCGTTTCCCTGGGCGTCGACGTCGACCACGGGTATGCCCAGCAGTAAAGAGCGATCGCTGCTCTGATCGCGCGGCAATTCACCCAGGTGTTCGATCTGCAGTCCGAACTGTCGGAGTGCGGCGCCCGAGAGCTTTCGGTAGAGGCGCTGCGCCGTTTCTCGATCCGGCGCGCCCATCAGGGTGACGCCGATGCGCAGGTTCGGAAGGGCGGTTCCCAGTCGGCCCAGCCAACCCAGCGCGCGCGTGAGTCCGGAGGGTGCACAGTCGACCGGGAGCAAGACGCCGTCGAGCGCCTGCGGCGTCAACCCGCTGAGTATACGCGACACGCTGTTCGGCGGCAGAAGAACGATCGCTCCCGTCTGCCCGTCGAGGTCGGAGAGCGCAGCTTGAATCGCCGCGGGATCCGCGAGTGCGTGCTCGATCGTCTGCCACTCGACATCGCGGGGCTGGGGAACCACGGGCGAGGGTGAGAAAGGCGAAATCACGCGCACGGCGTTTCCGCGGCGTGCGAGGGCCGCAGCCAGATCGAGAGCGAGGGCCGAACAGAGCATGCGCTGGGGATCTGCCGCGATGCACCAGCGCATGCTGCGTCCCTCGACACGTTTCGGGTTGTCCGAGTCCTCCGGGTTCGCGGGCGTCGCCTCCGGCTCGAATTCCCTGCCGGTCGGTTCAGCGACGTCGGAGGGCGGGTCCGTCGCGCTCCTGGCTGCGAGAGCTTCGGCCTGCTCTTCTTCGTCGATGAAGTAGTGCAGGACGTCGGTGAGCTTTCGACTACGCCGCGCGCGCGGATTTGCCCGCGGTGGATCGCCAGGGGGGTGCTCGCTTCCTTCCACGCTGTTCTCCCGGGACGCCCGGGCGCGGGACGTCGGCTAGCTGATGATCAGAACTGAATTGATCCCGCCGGCAGGGCCCTCGACGCGTCGTGGGTTGCTGGGATCCGGTTGCCATTCTCCGTCGACGAAGTACCTGTACTGATACACCCCAGGACCGAGACGGACAATCTTCTCCCAGGTTCCGCCGGGTCCGAGGCGCGTTTCGACGTCCTTGTCCGGGATCCAATCGTTGAAATCCCCGGCCAGCAGGACTTCACGCACGCCGGGATCCTTGTAGGCGAACACGACGCCCTTTTCCCCGACCGACAGATCCTCGTCGTCGAAGCCCTCGACCTCTTCGTTACCGGCGTCTGCCGGAAGCACTTCTTCCTCGCGGTCGAAGAGCAGCTCGAGCGCCAGCGACATGTAATCGACGAATCCGTAGCTTCGCCGGTCGAGTTGTGCGATCGAGATGCCGCGCTGGGCGGCTTCGCGCAGGCGAACGTTCTGGCGAATGACCGTATCGAAGACCAGGTCTTTGTAGGTCTCGCGGATCTCCGTGAGGGCGCGCTTGGCGAAGCGCGTACGACCGTCGAAAAGGGTCGGGAGGATGCGGACCTTCAAGGTGTGTCCGATGCGGTCCTCCAACAGGCCGACGGTTTCGAGCAGTTTTCCCACGCCGTGCATGGCGAAATAGCTGGTTTCCAGAGGAATGACGACTTCTTCGGCCGCGCGCAGGGCATTGAACGTGAGAATGCCGACGTTCGGAGGGCAGTCGATCAGCACGAAGTCATAGGTCTGTTCGAGCTTCTCAAGGGCACAGGCCAGGCGATTGGTCCGACCTCGGGCACCTTCCGCAGTCAACTTCTGTTCGAGAGCCGAAAGGATCACGCCCGAGGGCGCGACATCGAGGCCGTCGCTCGCGTTGACGATGATCTCGTCGAGTCGAGCAGCGGAGTCCTGATCCTCTGAAAGGACTTCGTACAGGTTCTGATCAATTTCTTCGGGATCGATTCCCAACCCCAGCGTTGCGTGGGCCTGCGGATCCATGTCGACGACCAAAACGCGGTTCCCTTCCACCGCCAGGCACCCGGCAAGGTTGACAGTGGTCGTGGTCTTTCCGCAGCCACCCTTCTGGTTCATGACAGCGATACAACGCATGGTCTCTCCTGCCCCTTGGGTCACACTCTCCCTGATTCAGGGAATCGGATCCGAAACACGAGACCAGACGGGAATGAACCGGGGCATCTGGAACGAGTCATCGAATGACTTTGGCTAGAGTGTTGGGGATGGAGTGCGTCGCCGCGAATTACTCGCAGCGGATTTTTGAAACTTGAACGGATGCATTCCGCGTACCGTCCGTGTATGTGAGTACCAGATCGGTTGACCCGCCCCACGGCTCACCACCCCCAAATCAGAAAAAAAAAGCGTAGCAGCAGACGAAACGAATGGCCAATCGCGACAGTGATACAAAAACATGTGTCGGCGTGCTCGACATCGGCTCGAATACTGTCGTCTTGCTGGTGATGGAAGCCGGAGGCAAAGTAGTTCTTGAAGATTCAAGAATTACGCGCCTCGGCCAGGGAGTGTTCGAGACCGGTCGACTGGCCGCCGATGCGATCTCGCGCACTCGCGAGGCCGTTCAACTCCTGAGTGACAAGGCACGTCGCATGGGGGCGAATCGCATCGATGCCGTCGGGACGGAAGCGGTAAGGAAAGCTGTTGATGGGGGCAAATTCCTTCACTCGCTGGACGGCCTGGATCGGGTGTGTGTTTTAACCAGCGATCAAGAAGCGGAGTTTTCAATTGAGGCGTTGCGTCGAGATCGAAACGTGGGGCAAACGCCACTGATTGTGATTGATGTCGGAGGGGGCAGCACGGAGTTGGCCTGGACGGAGCAGGATGAGCGCGTGAGCGGAATTAGCCTGCCCATGGGAACAGTCCGTCTGACCGAAGCCTGCGTGACTTCCCATCCGGTGCCGGAAACGGAACTCATCGATCTTCGGACCCGGATCGAGTCGATCGCGAGCCCGATCGGGAGCCAGGTCCAGCCGCCGCTCGGCGCGCGCGTGATTGCGGTCGCGGGTACGGCCACGACCGTGGCGGCGCTCGATCAGCACCTCGCCGTCTACGATGCGGGTCGGGTCGAGGGGTATCGGGTGTCCAGCCTGACCCTCGCGCGCTGGTTGTCCGGTCTGGCGAAGATGAGCGTGGACGAGCGCAAGAGTCTTCCGGGTCTGGAACCCGGCCGCGCAGATGTCATCGTGGCGGGATTGATGATCCTGGATGTCATCCTGAAAAAGCTGGGTGCCGACGGCTTCGAAGCCAGCGGGCGGGGAGTTCGGCACGGCGTCGCTCTTCGGCTTCTCGAAGGCGACCCCGCGTTTTGATAAGGTCCAAGCCTCGTGTCTAGCGCATCTATCGTCGTTGTCGGACCCGACGGTGACCGGCCTTTCATGCGCGGAATCCTTGTGCAGTCTCTTGTTTCTCGCGGAGTCCCTTTCGAACTCGCGCTGGAGATTGCCAACAAGATTCGCGCACAGGTCGCGAGCCAGGGTAGGCTGGAGATCGACGAGCTGTCCAAGCTCGTGGACGCCCAACTAGCCGAGCATCCGGATATCGATGCCGATGCGCTCCCACCTTTCCAGGATCCACCACGGGTCGAGTCCGACGACAGCAGCTCGAATCCGTTCTCGAAGGGCATTCTCGCCGTTTCGCTCCAGGGGGCCGGGCTCGAGCCGGGCGATGCCTACGACGTGGCGCGTGAGTTGGAGGCGCGGATGGCGCGCGAGGGCATGAAGCGCATCAAGCGCAGCGACCTGCGCACGCGCGTGGCTGAAACGATCGAGCAGACGCACGGTATGCACAGCGCCACGCGCTATCGCGTATGGCGGAGGGCTCTCGACGACGGCCACCCGGTCTTCATTCTGCTAGGTGGGGCTGCGGGTGTGGGCAAGACCTCGATTGCGGTCGATGTCGCCCGCCGGCTCGAGATCCCGCGTGTGATCGGCACCGATTCCATCCGTCAGATCATGCGGCTGATGTTCTCCGAGAACCTGATGCCCGAGATCCACGGTTCCACCTTTGATGTCCACCTGCGCCTGACGACGGACCCGGACCCGGGCTCGGGAACCGATCCGCTGATCGTCGGCTTTCGAGAGCAGGCGCAAAAGATTGCGGTCGGTGTTCACGCCTTGCTCGACCGCGCTGTCGCCGAGAACACCAGCATGCTGATCGAAGGTGCCAATCTCGTACCCGGGATCGTCGACTTCGAACGCTATCGCGAGGACGCGCACGTCATCTTCCTGGTCACGGCTTCGCTCGACAAAGAGGCCTATCGAAGCCGCTTCCTGCGCCGTGGAGTTCGCGCCCGAGAACGACCGGCCCACCACTACATCGATCACTTCGCGGAAATTCTGACGATCCAGGACCACATCCTGGCGGAAGCCGAGAACTACGGTCTTCCGATCATCGACAACGTCCACTTCGACAATGCCGTGCTCTCGGTGATCCGTTCGGTCATCTCGACCTTGAACAAGTCGATCTCCGGGGCTGTCTGAAACAGATCAGCAGCTCGGTAGAGCAAAGCCCTTTCATTCGAATCAACCCCCGGCATACGGAGCCATCCATGTTGAACAGCTCGCCCGCTACTTCCAGGGGGTGGATTCGCCGGACCTCGCTTCTGTTGCTCCTCACCAGTGCGAGCGTCGCGTGCGGAACGATCTCGGTCAAAGAAGAAAAGCAGCTCGGGCATCAGGCGCAGCGGCAGGTCGCCAAGCAGTTCACGCTCATGCGCGAGCCGGTCACCGTCTCCTATGTCCGCAAGCTGGGTGCGGAACTGAGTTCGGCCGCGCGTCCCAGTCCTTTCAACTTTCGCTTCTACGTGGTGGAGAGCGAAGATCTCAACGCCTTTGCGATCCCGGGCGGCGCCATCTATGTCAATACGGGGCTCATCCAGGCCGTGGACAACGCCGCCGAACTCGCCGGTGTCATCGCCCACGAAATCGGGCACGTCACGGCGCGTCATGTGGCACAGAACGTGCGGCGACAGCGAAATACGGGCTTCATTGCACAGGTCGCCTCGATGGCCATCGCGATATTGACCGGCAACTACTATATGGCCAACGCTGGCGACATGGCTTCGAGGGTTGCGGCTCAGGCCTATCTTTCGACTTACTCGCGGGAATTCGAGCGCGAGGCCGATTTGCTTGCAGTTGAGACGATGCGCGGCGCAGGATACGATCCGAATGCACTGATCACGATGTTCGAAACCTTGAAGGAGGAGGCTGGCGGCGGGCTCAAGCCGCCGCAGTTATTGGCGAGTCATCCGGCGACGACCGATCGAATGGAAAATGCAAGATCCGAGATCGCCGCCCTGCCGGACCTCGGTCGAGCGCGGAAGGACGATGGTGGTCGACTCGCGATCATCCAGAAGCGCCTGGAATTGATCGTCGGAACGGATGCGGGTATCGACGTGGAAGAGGGAGACGAAGCCGAGGAGTGACCGGACGTCGGTTCTAGGCTTCAGAAGCGAAGGGAGCTTGGCCGTGAATCGACCGACGACGCTGGGGGCACTCGTGGCCTCCGGGTATCGCGCACGTTCTGTCCGCGAGGAATTGCGTGCCAACCTGATCGAGCGGATCCGTCGCAAGGAGCCGCTCTTCCGCAATATGATCGGCTATGAACGCAGCGTGCTGCCCGCGATCGAAAGCGCGCTCCTCGCCGGTCACGACATGATCTTTCTGGGCGAGCGCGGACAGGGCAAGTCGCGAATGATTCGCCAACTCGTCGAGCTGCTCGACGAAGTGGTCCCGGTGATTGAGGGAAGTGAGGTCAACGACGATCCACTAAAACCCGTGAGCCACTATGGCAAGGCGCGCGTCGAAGAACTGGGCGACGACACTCCGATTGCCTGGCTGCCGCGCGAGCAACGCTACGGCGAAAAGCTGGCGACACCCGACGTGAGCATTGCGGATCTGATCGGAGAGATCGATCCGATCCGCGTGGCCGAAGGTCGTTACCTGGCCGACGAACGCACCATCCACTACGGGCTGATTCCGCGCACGAACCGCGGTCTGTTCTGCATCAACGAGCTGCCCGACCTGGCCGAGAAGGTGCAAGTGGGTCTGTTCAACGTGATGGAAGAACGCGATCTTCAGGTCAAGGGTTTCAAGGTGCGACTGCCGCTCGATGTACTGGTCGTGGCCAGCGCGAATCCCGAGGATTACACGCGACGCGGTCGCATCATCACTCCGCTGAAGGATCGCTACCAGTCTCAGGTGCGCACGCACTACCCGCTGACGCGCGCGCTCGAGATGGACGTCATGAAGCAGGAACTGCGCGAGCCCGAAAAGCGCCTGGTCGATGTACACGTGCCCGATTTCCTGGCGGAGGTCGTTGCCGAGATCACTCTACAGGCGCGCCAGAGCCCCGACATCAGTCAGTCGTCGGGTGTCTCGGTGCGTGCGAGCATCGCCAACTACGAAACCCTGATCGCCGCCGCGGAACGCCGGGCCCTCATGCTCGGCGAGGACAGCGCCGTTCCACGAGTCAGCGATCTGCCCGGACTGGCCGCGTCGATGGGCGGGAAGATCGAGCTGGAGTACGCCGGCACCGAGAAGAGCGAGGCGGAGATCATTGACGCGCTCACCCGTCGCGCGCTGAAAGTCGTATTCGACGAACTACTCGAGGACAAAGACCTCGAACCGGTGGTCCGCGCGTTCAACGAGGGCTGGAAGGTCGAGGTGGGCGATCGCATGCCGTCGAAGGAGTACGCCGAGGGTGTGGATCAAATTCCGGGTCTGCGTCCATTGCTCGAAAAGCTGGGAGAAGTGTCGAGCCCGGCACGCGTGGCCTCGGGCGTCGAATTCATTCTCGAGGGGCTCCACCTGTCCAATCAGCTGAACCGGGAAGTTCAGGATCAGCGAATCCTCTATAGTTGAGCCAGGCCATGGTCCTGATTCGCTACAGCCGCTGGGACGGCAGCCAGACGGAATTCTCGCTCGACGCGGACGCCGCGCTCGACGAGTTTTCGCGCTTCCTCATGGAAGGCCTCGACGCGCAGGAATCTCTGGACTGGATGCGCTTCAACGGTTTTGATCTGGCCGGAATGGACTTTCGCGTGATGGGCGTCGAGGAGATGCTCCGGCAATTGCGCGACCAGGCGCGCGAACTCATGTCGCCGCACAATATGGACCACAGCTTCGATTCGCGACGTGAGAAGCTCGACGAGATCCTCGAACGCGAAGAGCAGGCAGTGCGCGAGCAATCGGGCACCGAGTCGAGTCGCTTCAACGAGTTTCGCCAGCGATCCGACGGATTGCCGCGCAAGCTATCGGAGGCCATCCAGCGCTTCGCGGACTACGAGTGGGCCGACGCGCAAGCCGAAGCGGATTTTCGCGAGCTTCTCGAAGACCTGGAGGACGTCGGCGCCCTCGAGGAGTTCTACAGTCGCAACAAGCAGACGATGCGAGGCGATCACGACCTGAGTTACGAGGAAGCGCTGGACTTGATGAACCAGGTCGAGCAGATCAGTGATCTGGCGCGGAACCTCATGGAAGGGAACTTCGAAGAGCTGTCGATGGAGCAGATGCGCGAACTATTCGGCGAAGAAGGCGCCCAGTCCATCATGATTCTGCGCGACCTGGAAGACTCGTTGCAGCGCGGCGGCTATCTGCGCGAAGGCGAGAACGGTCTGGAGTTGACCCCGCGCGCGATCCGGCGAATCGGAGAACTCGCGCTCGACGACATCTACGCTTCGCTCAAGGACGGAAATCCCGGTGGACACGCGACGCAGTACCGCGGTGGCGGTGATGTGGCGGTCGAGCGCTCCAAGCCGTATCGCTTCGGTGATCCGGCCCACCTGGATGCCATAGGCACGGTGCGAAACGCGCTCCTGCGCGATCCGAGCAACGCGGGTGTGCCGCTGAGAATCGAACCCACCGATCTGCAGGTCTACGATACCGATCAGACCACCGAGACGACCACGGTCCTTCTGCTGGACATGAGCTGGTCCATGTCGTGGTCGGGGCGCTGGGCGGCCGCCAAACGCGTGGCCATTGCCATGGATCACCTGATCCGCACGCGCTACCCACGCGACTACTTCTTCATCGTCGGCTTCTACACGCGAGCGCGCGAGTTGCAGATCGACGAGTTGCCAGAGCTGTCGTGGAATATGTCGGATCCGTTTACCAATCTGCAGGACGGTCTCCGGGTCGCACAGAGGCTGATCGACCGGCATCCGAGTGAGAACAGTCAGATCATCGTGATCACCGATGGCCAACCCACGGCCTACTTTGCAGGTGACGAACTGCGCGTCGAGTGGCCCAATGGGACCGGCGGTACGAGCCCGCACGCGAACCGGGCGACTTTCGGCGAGGTGCAGCGCGTTACGCGCAAGGGCATCACGATCAATACCTTCATGCTGGACAATGCACCCGAGCTGATGAGTTTTGTCGAAGGCATGACGCGCATCAACAAGGGGCGCGCGTTCTACACCACGCCGGGGCAGATCGGTGAGTACGTCATGGTGGACTATCTGAGCCAGAAGCGACGGCGGATTCGTTGATGACGGACAAGCGCACATCACCAGCCCCGGCGCGAATCGCGGGCCGCGCGCTCGCGAATCTGGGCGGGTTCTTGCGAGACGCTGCGGTCGCCCCGTTTGCGAGCTTCGTTCCGCGCGACTGGCTGGTGATCCGACTGGACCGCGGTGTGACCGAAGTGCCTAGCAATCGCCCCGGTTTTTTCGAATCGTTCATGCCGGCACCCCCCCCGCTTTCCTCGACGCTGGAAGCTCTGGAAATGGCGCGGGAAGATCCCCGGCTGCGCGGTGTAATCGTGCGCGTGGGGAGCGCGTCTCTGGGCTGGGCGAAGGTCGCATCCCTGGCTCGCTCGTTTAGCCTGTTGCGCGAGTCCGGAAAGAAGCTGGTCGCCTATTCGGAGAGCACGGGTAACGCCGGAGCATGGCTCGGGGGTCTGGCGGATCGCTTCTGGATGGCACCCGAAGCCCGACTCGATCTGATTGGAGTGCGCGCCCAGAGTCTGTTCTTCCGGCGTGCGCTGGATCGCTGGCACATCCGTCCGGAAGTGATCGCAGCGGGTCGCTACAAGTCGGCCGCAGACATCATCGATCGCGATTCGATGAGTGAGCCGGCGCGCGAGGCGCTGGAAGCCGTGGTCGAGCATTTGTATCGCTCGCTGGTTTGCGGACTCGTCGCAGGCCGCGCCCAGGACGAAGAACAGGCCGTGCGCTGGATCGACGAAGGTCCCTATCTGGCCGCCGAAGCCGCCGAAGCCGGGCTGATCGACGAGTTGCTGTATCCCGACGAGCTTCCAGTCCGACTGGCGCAGCTCGAACGCGACGAGCTCGAGTCCGTTGACGACGCCGAAGAACAACCCGAAGCCCGCTTGATTGGCACGTCCTCCTACCTGAAGCTCGCCCGACCGCGCTTCGTCTGGCACTCGCTCAGCCGCGGTCGCGCGCAGGTCGCCGTGGTGCCTTTGACCGGTACGATTCGCCGTGCGAGCAGCTCGCCGAAGGGTGTAGTCGGCCTCTTGCACCGCCTGGAACGCGATGATCGCGTGCGCGCGGTCGTGCTGCGCGTCGACAGTCCAGGGGGGGACAGCCTGGCGTCCGACATGATCTGGCGCGCCGTGCGGACGCTTTCCGAAGCCAAGCCCGTGGTGGCCAGCATGGGCGACACCGCCGCCTCGGGCGGATACTACGCCGCAATGGCTGCGCGCGAGATCGTCGCCGAGTCGACCACGCTCACCGGTTCGATCGGCGTCGTGCTCATAAGTCTGGGCATCGACGAATTCTTGAACGAACTGGGTGCGAGCAGTGAGGGCGTGCAACGCGGCGCCCATGCCGATATCTACGATGCCACCGGTCGCCGCAGTCGCGAGAACAAGGCCGTGCTCAAGCGCCAGGTGCAGAGTATCTACGAGAGCTTCGTGAAAAAGGCCGCAGAGAGCCGCGGGGTCTCGGAACGCGATCTGCGCATCGTGGCCGAGGGTCGCGTCTGGACCGGAGCCCAGGCGCACGAGAAGAAGCTGGTCGACGCGCTCGGGGGAGTCGATCTGGCTCTGGAACGCGCCCGCGCCCTGGCCGGCCTGGGTTCCGATGAGGGTGAAGCGGTGTACTATCCCGCGGCGAGTTCACTGGCGCAGCTGTTGCGCTCGAACCCTCTGGAGACTCATCTCCTTTCGCCCGGAGCCCAGTGCCTGTGTCCGACCGAGGTTCCACTGGATTGAATCCACTGCTCGAGGCCGAAGAGCTGATTCAGCTCGGTCTGGAGAAGTGTCTCGGTCCGCCACCCTACGTGCTGGAGATCGGGTTTGGTCGTGCCGAGTTGATCCTGGATCTGGCCGAGAAAAACCCGGACCGCTCCTTCCTGGGTGTGGAAGTCTCTCGCAAGCGGGTGGTGAAGGCGGGCCGGCGCGCCGAAAAGCGCGGTATCGCGAACGTGCGCCTGCTGAATGCGCCGGCCGAGTTCGTCCTGGATCGCGTGTTGCCGCAAGCGAGCATCCACGAGTGCTGGATCAATTGCCCCGATCCGTGGCCCAAGAAACGCCACTACAAACGCCGTCTGATCCAGGCACCGTTTGTGGAACGCCTGGTACACGCGCTGGCTCCCGGGGCGATCTTGCACCTGTGCACGGACCACGAGAACTACGCGGGCTGGATCGACGACGTATTGCGCGAACAGTCGGGTCTCGAGAATCTCCACGAGCCGCTCCCGTGGTCAGCCAATCGCCCAGAGCGAAATCCGACGGCCTACGAACTCGAGTGGCTCGCCGAGGGCCGCGTTATCGTCTACTTCGAGTACAGGAGGCGCGCTTGAGTTCGCCAGACGAACGTTCGTCACTTCTCGCGTACACGTCCGACGAGTTGCGCCAGCAGTTCGAGGAGCGCGGTCTGCCCGGATTCCGGGGACAGCAGGTCGCACGCTGGTTGTGTGGGCGGCGCGTACGCGATTTCGATGCCATGACCAATCTGAGCCTGCCCCTGCGCAAGCAGTTGGCCCAGATCTGGCGTTCCAGCGCGCTGCGACGCGCCGATGTCCACACAGCGGCCGACGGTACGTGCAAGCTCGTCTTGTGCACCGATGACGATGCCCGCATCGAATCGGTCATCATTCCCGAACAGCGCCGCAACACGCTGTGCGTTTCGTCGCAGGTCGGATGCAGTCTGGACTGCTCGTTCTGTGCGACCGGGCGTCTCGGGCTGGGCCGCAATCTGAGAGCGGAGGAGATCGTCGATCAGGTCCTGCACGGCTGGGAAGTGCTGGCCGAGCGCGGCGAGGAGTTGTCGCACGTCGTGTTCATGGGAATGGGTGAGCCGCTGCTCAATCTGCAAAACGTCGTGCAGGCGATTCGCGTTCTACTCGACAATCAGGGGCTCTGCTTCTCTCCCAAGCGCATCACCGTGTCGACCGCCGGTGTCGTGTCGCGTATGGCGGACCTGGGAAAGGCTGTGCCCGTACGTCTGGCTGTGTCGCTGCACGCCACGACCGACGAGGTGCGCGACACCCTCGTACCGATCAACCGGCGCTTTCCGATCGCGCAGCTCCTCCAGGCCTGTCGGGATTTCCCGGTTGCCCGCAGAGATCGCATCTCGTTCGAGTACACGCTGATGCGCGATGTGAACGACACCCCGGCCGATGCCATCCGCCTGGCGAAGCTGATCCGAGGAGTGCGTTGCAAAGTCAATGTCATTCCCATGAACGAGCACGCCGGAGCGCCCTATCGGCGTCCAACCGAGATCCGCATTCACGACTTTGTCGAGTCCCTGGCAGCACAGGGCGTTACCGCGACTTTGAGGCGTGCGCGCGGGGACGACATCTTCGCCGCCTGTGGACAACTAGGAGCGCTGGCAGCCGACTCGGTCGAAGGTTCCGAGGTCGTGTCCAAAGATCAGGCGCCGATCTCCGATAAGGATCTACTGGGATGATCTACGCGATCGGCGACATACACGGCATGCGCGAGCCTCTCGCAAAACTGCTGAAGAGCCTGCCGCTCGCGCCGGGCGACAAACTCGTATTCATGGGTGACTACGTGGACCGAGGACCCGATCCCAAGGGCACGATCGAGCTGCTGCTCGAGCTGAAGAAGCAATACGAGTGCATCTTTCTCATAGGCAACCACGAGGCCATGTTCCTGTCGTTTCTGGGCTGGGAAGGGCAGGGGTATTTCGGTTCCGAGGCGTTTCTGCACAACGGCGGCGAGACGACGCTGACCAGTTATGGCTACTTCGAGTCCGGCCCGGATTTCCGCCTGCCCCCGGATCACGAGCGCTTTTTTCGCGAACTCGAGCTGTACCACCTGGAAGGGGAGTACGCGTTCCTGCATGCCGGTCTGTCGCGAGACGCGCTCAGCCTGTCGGATCCGAAGTACGCTCTTTCTCGGGAAACTCCGCGCGACCTGCTCTGGATGCGCGCAACCGCCGATCTGCCCCACAGCCTGGGCATCACGATCATCTACGGACACACGCCGCTGCCCGATATGCAGGTGCGCTGGAACCCGCCGTACTCGATTGGCATCGACACCGGCGCCGTGTTCGGCGGTCCGCTCACGGCAATCCGCCTGCCCGATGAATCGATTTTTCAATCGAGCTGAGTCCCGTCCTGTCGCGCGTCCGGGAACCCGCGTGTGTCGGCGCATTTGCTAGTCTCAGGAAATATGCAGTTCAGCGAAGAGCAGGAGTTGATTCGCGAGACCACGCGCCGCCTGGCTCAGGATGAGCTCGCGCCGCTGGCCGCGAAGATCGATGAAGAAGACTGGTTTCCGCGCGATTTCTTCCACAAGCTGGGCGAGATCGGCGCACTTGGCGTACTGATTCCCGAAGAGTACGGCGGCAGCGGCGGCGACTACGTGGGCGCCACGCTCATCATGGAAGAACTGGGGCGCTTCTCGGGTTCGGCGTCGCTCTCGTACGGCGCCCACGCGGTGCTCTGTATGGGCGCCATCAATCGCGATTGCAGCCACGAGCAGAAACTGGCCGTGCTACCCGGGCTGTGCTCGGGCGAACACATCGGTGCCTGGGCCCTGACCGAGCCGGGCTCGGGGTCTGACGCGCTGGGCATGCTGACCAGGGCCGAACGCAACGACGACGTCTACACGCTGGACGGCTCCAAGACCTTCATCACCAACGGAAACCTGGCCGACACGCTTGTCGTCTACGCGAAGACGAACCCCGAATCGGGTGCACACGGGGTGAGCGTGTTCCTGGTGAGTGGAGATGCCCAGGGGTTTTCCACGAGCCGAACGCTCAGCAAGATGGGCATGCGCGGCAGTCCTACGGCCGAGCTTCGTTTCGAGGGCATGAAGATTCCCGCGGCAAATCGGATCGGCGACGAGAACCAGGGCGTGGCGATGATGATGCGCGGACTCGACGTCGAACGGGCGACGTTGGCGGGGATCTCCGTGGGTCTGGGCCAGGCAGCGCTCGATCAGGCCGTGGCCTATGCGCGTGAGCGCGAGCAGTTCGGCCGCCCGATCGGCGACTTTCAGATGGTGCAGAAGATGCTCGCCGATATGTATGTCGATGTGGAGGCCGCCCGCCTGATGGTGTACGAGGCAGCACAGCGTTGTATCAGCGACACCAAGTGCAGCAAGCTGGCTTCGGCGGCCAAGCTTCTGGCGTCGGAGGCGGCCACCCGCGCGGGCATGACCGCGGTGCAGGTCCTGGGCGGTTACGGATACACCAGGGACTATCCGGTCGAGCGAATCGCGCGCGACGCGAAGCTGATGGAGATCGGTGCGGGAACCTCGGAGATTCAGCGCATGATCATCGCGCGGGAACTCTTGAAGGGCTGAAGTGAATCAGTCCTTGGGCACGAGGTGTTCGAGGCCAAACTTCTTGATGCGGTAGCGCAGCGTTCCGCGCGGCACGTCCAGACGGCGAGCGGCCCGTGCCAGATTCCCACCGGTGTCGTGAATGGCCGCTGCAATCTGCGCCGCTTCGTCAAGTGGCTCGCTGGAATTCGAGCTGTCGAAAACCGCTGGCGGCGGGACTTCTTCCGTCGAAGAGGGCAACACGCTCTCGAGATCTTCTGGTAGCAGTTCGCTGACGCGGCGTCGCACCAGGACGCGTTCCAGAAGGTTCATCAGTTCGCGCACATTGCCCGGCCAGCGATGGTCGGTCAGGTGTTCGTAGAACTCTTTCGATACCGTGGGCAGTGGAATCGCCAGGGTTGTGCAGATGCGATTCAAGCCGGCCTGTACGAGCAGCGGGATGTCGTCGAGTCTTTCGCGCAGCGGTGGAATCTGGAAGTGCAGCACGTTGAGCCGGAAGTACAGGTCCTTGCGAAAGTGATTCTCCTGAACCGCTTCGAGCAACTTGCGACTGGTGGCAGCGATCACGCGGGCCTGCATCGGCATTCCCTGCGAGCCGCCGACGCGTTCGAACCAGCGGTCGCCGAGCACGCGCAGGAGTTTCGTCTGCAATCCCGCGTCGAGATCTCCGATTTCGTCGAGGAAGATCGTTCCTCTCCCGGCGGTTTCGAAGCGCCCGCGTCGCACTCCGGCGGCCCCGGTGAACGCGCCTTTTTCGTGCCCGAAAAGCTCGCTCTCGATCAGGCTCGGAGACAGAGCAGCGCAGTCGACGTGAACAAAACCCCGATCCTCGAAATCGGACATCTCGTGAATCCGGCGCGCGAGCACGCCCTTGCCGGTGCCGGTCTCACCCTCGATCAGCACGGTCGAGCGCACCCGAGCCGCGTCTTTGAGCTTGGCCTTGAGTTCGCGAATCGCGGGCGCCTGACCGATGAACTCATTTCCACCTTTGGCTTCGCCGGAATCGGCGAAGCGCGACATGGCATTGGCGACGATCTGATTGGGAGGGGCCGGTAGTTCCAGAACGTCTGCTATGCCCAGGTGGATCAGGCGAACCACGAGTTCCACCTTGGGATTTCGCATCAGAACCACGACCGGGCTGGAGCGGGCCGTCTTGAAGGCCGCGCGCACGCGCTCGAACGCGTTGGGGTCTTCGGCCGAAATCGACAGGACGCACAAGCCAAAGCTGCCGGAAGGTGAAAAGGTCTCGGCGTCGAATCGCACCATCGGAAGGCCGCGAGCCACGCACCAGTCGGAGAACAGGTCTGCGTATATTCGCTCCACGTCGATCAGAATGATGCCCGACTGCTGCATTCCATTGACTCCTTCCGAATAGCTATGACAGCGGATGAAGCAACCCCCTGTCAAGCACTGATCGCGAGGATCTGGCGGGTGTCAGGGAGTATTCACACTGGAATGCCGCAGACCCTGCGGAAAAGACATGGGTCGGTGTCTGGCCCGGTTCCCGGCTTGACCCCGTGCATCGCCGGGCGGCAAGATCCCCGGGCCCATAGCCCCGGAGAATTCGTGAGCCGCTTCATTCCGCAGCCTACTCCTGAAACCCAGCACTTCTGGGACGGAACCCGCGCCGGTGAACTGCGCCTGCAGCGCTGCCGCGACTGCGCGCAGGTGTACTTTCCACCGCGCCCGTTCTGCCCGGCCTGTACCTCGCGGAGTGTCGAGGTGTTCGCGGCGAGCGGTCGGGCCACTCTGTACAGCTACGTGATCAATCACCGTCCGGCTCCGGGTTTCGACGCGCCTTACGCCATCGCCGTCGTACAACTCGAAGAAGGCCCGCGCATGATGACGAACCTGGTCGAGGTCGAGCAGACGCCCGAAGCCCTGCCACTCGATATGTCGCTCGAAGTGACCTTTCAAGCGCTCGATCAGGAGATCAGTCTGCCGCTCTTCCGACCGATCGGAGACTCCGCGTGAAACCGTACGATGTAGCCATTGTCGGAGCGGCCGAGACCACCGAACTGGGCAAGATTCCCGAACTCTCGCAACTGGGACTGCACGCCGACGCGGCGTTGAACGCGATGGCCGATTGCGGGATCCGGGCTGCGGATATCGACGGCGTGGCCACGGCTGGAGAGTCGACTGCGGCCGTGGCTCACTATCTGGGAATCACGCCGACCTGGGTCGACGGTACCTCCGTGGGCGGGTGTTCGTTCATGCTTCACGTGCGTCACGCGGCCGCGGCCATCCGCGAAGGCCTGTGCAAGACGGTGCTGGTGACCCACGGTGAGAGCGGTCGTTCCGGGATCGGTCGCAATCGACCCGCTCGCGCGCCATCGACCTGGCCGGGTCAATTCGAAATGCCCTACGGCCCGACCGGCCCACCGACGATGTTTACGCTGCCGGTGTTGCGATACATGAAGGACTTCGGTCTTTCCCACGAAGAGCTGGCGATGGTGGCCGTGGTGCAGCGGGAATGGGCCGGCCACAATCCGCGCGCATCGTTTCGCGATCCGATCACGGTCGACGACGTTCTGTCGTCGCGCATGATCGCCTACCCCTTCCACAAGCTCGAGTGCTGTCTGGTCACCGACGGCGGGGGAGCGTTGATTCTGAGCGCATCCGAGCGCGTCAACGAGTTTCCGACCCGACCGGTCTACTTGGTTGGAACGGGCGAGAGCGTCGAAACCCCACTGGTCAGTCAGATGGAGGACTTCACCAGTTCGAAGGCGTTCCGCGTGTCGGGGCGCAAGGCTTTCGACGAAGCGGGCATCGCGCACGCCGACGTGGACCACCTGATGATCTACGACGCCTTCGCCCATCTGCCGATCTACGGACTGGAAGACCTGGGCTTCGTCGCCCGCGGCGAAGCGGGCCGGTTCATCTGGGACGGGAACACTCGCCCCGGTGGAAAACTGCCGCTCAACACCAATGGCGGCGGTCTGAGCTATATGCACAGCGGCATGTACGGGATGTACGCGCTCCAGGAAAGCGTGCGTCAGTTGCGCGGAACCGCAGCCGCGCAGGTTCCCGACGCGCGCATTTCCATCTCCCACGGAGTGGGCGGAATGTTCGCTGCCAGTGGGACCATCGTGCTCAGCAATGAACGCCCCTGAACGATCCTGCTGAGAGGCGAGCTTTCAGAGGCGGCCGGTGGAGCCACCTCCGGATCTTTCCCTATTCGAAAAACTCGCCGTATTCCTCCAGGTAGTGCTTGATCTTCCTGGCATCCTCGATTCGACCCGACTTCGAGAGTGATGCAACGGCGGCGACATAACCTCCGAGGTAGGTGTGCAATTGATCATGTGCCTCACCGGTCATGGTGCAGCCTTGAATCAAATTCTTGATCTCGCCCTGTAGATCGGAACCCATCTTCTTCAGGCCCTCTTCCTTCAGGGCGGAGTGATCGGCTGTCAGGAAGGAATTCGCCATCTGGGCAAAGCTGGACCTCGTATGAGCGTCCATCTTCCACTTGTGCCCGTCGTTCAGGCGGACTCCAACTTCAGGCGGGGTCGAATGAGCTGAATGGGCATCGCCTTCATCGTGGTTCGAGTCGGGAGCATGATCGCTACAGGACACGAGAAGTGTCGCGGCGATCAGAATGACAAACGCGGTTGGCCTGAGTTTCATGTTCAATTCCTTCTTTTTCGCTCAGCGCCTCGTCAGGAAGCGGCGGCTTGAACCCAGGCGAAGTGGATGATTTTACCTGGGCCGGCCCGAAGTGAGCCGATCGGGGAAAGACCGTACTGTGGGAGCAGGGTCTCCAGCGGGAGTGGAGGCACGCCGCGCGAGTCGCTGCCGTACGATCCGATGATGAGCCTGCCCGACGGCTCCAGGAAATCTGTTCGGAGTCGCCGGAGATAGGGTCCGAGGAACTCCTCCGGAACGACGTCTGCCAGAGTGTAGACAAAATCAAAGCGTCTCGGAGGAATCCAGGACCACACATTGGCGTTGAACAGATGCTTCTGGAAGCGAGGCAAGCGCTTGCGCGCAAGCTCAATCAACGCGGCACTCTGGTCGACGCCATAGGGGATGAGTTGGAAGCCATCTTCGTTGGCCCACGAGACGAGGCACTCGAGCAAGAAGCCGTTCGCGCAGCCAAGATCGAGAATCGTGCCATCGCGATCAACGGCCTCGAGAATGGGCCGGCGCTCATTGCGCCAGCGCTCGGCCCCGCCGCCGAACCCGAATTGAAGATAGGGATCGTCGTTGTGGAGGTAGCGCTCCGTTATCAGCGCCTTGCCCGCGAGAAAATCTTCAGGGAGGTCTTTGTCGTGCGGCATCGAGGCGGCTACCCGGCGATTTGAAGGTCGTTGCCAATCAGTATAGCGGTCCATTGAACCGCGGATTTCAACGGGGCTCGTCAGGCCGGATGTTCGACTCTGCTCGTCCGCCATTCCGCGAACTGCGGCATCCGGTCGCCGAGGTCCACCCACGACAGCTTGTGGGAGACCCAGATGTGGTATTCCGGTTCAAGCAAGCCCGGGTTGTCGAGAACGGCAACGGCTACGTCGATCTCTTCGCTGCGATCTAGATTGCGGTACGAAATCCCGGTACCGCACGAAGCGCAGAATCCCCGCAGCACGCGTTCTGAGGACGGATACTGTGCGAGCTGGCCGCAGGTGACCTGAAGCCCGGCGGTGGGGAAGGTGGCCCACGCGACGAACGGGGCCCCGG
>JAAELY010000487.1 GCA_024226335.1 bacterium | reverse complement strand
GCGAGTTTGTAGACGCGGACTGTCACAGCGAGTCATCACGTGCCCGATCGACTTCAGTAGTCGCTCGAGGTCTCGCAGCAAGGCGCGTTCGAAGTCGTTGCAGGCATCGGGGTCCTCGGGAACTGCCTGCATTTGCTCGAGTGACCATTTCCAATTCCCCTGATCGATTGCTTCGCGTAGCGAGGCGGTTCCGCGGAAGTAACCATGGGCCAACAGTTCGATCTCCCGCACGCTCAATCGCTGGTCGGCAATGGCTTGGACAAATCGCTCGATTTCTGCCTGGCCGATGCCGTTTATGCGCATGAACGGTCGTAGCGTGGCCATGTACGAGTAGACGGGAAACGCCCCGCGAAACAGGATCTCCTGCACGGTCTGGCTCATTTCTTGCAGCAGGCTGCGGCGCATGCTCACCCAGGCCTTGCTCCGCGAGAGTGTCTCGGCCACGTCGGCGATGCTCATGTCGTGCATCGAGAGCAGTTCGACAACGAACCGGGCTTGCTCGACAATGCTCAGCGTCTTCTGCTTGGTGACACGCAT
>JAAELY010000486.1 GCA_024226335.1 bacterium | reverse complement strand
GCTGGTGTCCGTACATCCAGGACGCGACGAGCAGGTGCGGGAGCACGTCCATCGAGATGGCCGAGTAGATGTTGCGACTCCCCAGCGCAGCGACAAAGTCCTGCTGGAAGAGAATCAGCTCGTAGTTGTGGGAGCTCGGGTTGCCCCGGTACAGCGCGACTGCGTCGGGACCGTGGGCTGCCTGGATCGATCGCAAGCGGCTCGCCGCCAGATCGAGGGCCTCGGTCCACCCGATCGGCTCCCAGCCGGACTCAGTCCGGCGAAGCGGTGCTCGCACCCGGTCGGGGTCGTGGTGCAGGTCGCCCAGGGAGACACCCTTCGGACAGATCGCGCCGCGACTCAGAGGGTCTTCCGAGTCGCCTCGGATCTCCGTGACGCGGTCGCCTTCGACCTTCACGCGCAGACCGCAGCAGGCCTCGCAGAGGGAGCAGGCCCGGTGTACGACGCGCTGTGTGAGATGTTCCGGCATGGGCTTCGGCACCTAAGGCCTGAACTGGGCGGCCGCGAAGAGCGGCGCGGCTTCTGCGAGAGGCGTGACCCTTCTGGCGTTCTGCTCGAACGAATGGCTAAGCGACATTTTGAGTCCTCACTCGGCGTTCGGGTTCGAAATGTATATTCTGAATAGTCATTCAAACTATGCTCTCAGCCTTCGCGTCTGTCAAGGCGATCCTCGACATTTCTTCAAATTCGCCCGTCAATCAGCAATGTTCCGCGCCTGCCTGAGCCGCACGCCGCGAAGCGGGCTTCGGGAAACACTCCACCTTCGAGGGCGGCGAGATGATTCCCTCTTGACATCGAACTATTTTGAAAGCATATTTCGAATGCCCATTCAAATTTCATCCCCAGGAACCCCTGGCCATTGGGAACGGGAGCAAGAACGGGGGTTCCGTGGAAACAGCGTCAGTAGCCTCAACACAAGGAGAATACGATGAAGACAATCAACCCCTGGCCTCACCACTTCCCCGGTTTCGGGCCGGTACCCCTTTCGCATGCTGTCGTGTGCGCTCCCAAGCAGACGATGTACGTAGCCGGCCAGGTCGCCGAAGATCCGAAGACCAACAAGACCGTGGGCATAGGCGATCTCATTGCTCAGATGAGGCAGGTCTACGAAAACACAAAGGCAGTTCTGGACGCTGGTGGGTTTACCCTCGAGGATGTCGTCAAGAGGCAGACGTTTCTTTCCGCGGAGGGCGGGAAGCAGATGCGCAATCCCGAAATCATGGCAGCAGCGGCGGGCATCATGGGAGAGTATTTCGGTGAGCCCTATCCGATCCACAGTTTCTGGATCGCGCACGAGCTCGCCCATCCGGAATACCTGATCGAGATGGAAGTCACGGCCGTCAAGGAATAGGTCGTGATGAGAACAAGACTCGCCGAACTGCCTGCCGAGATGCCCATCGCCGGTGGGCCCAACTAACAGTGAGAACACCGGAGGTGAACAGAGTGAAAGTTGCTCTCCTGGGCCTTGGGAATATGGGATCGGGCATAGCCAATAGTCTTCTGAATGCGGGCTTTGACCTGACAATCTGGAACCGGACGCAGTCAAAGATGCAGCCATTCGTCGACAGGGGCGCTAGCGGGGTGGAGGTTCCCGGGCAGGCAGTGATTGGCGCCGATCTCGTTCTTACCAGTCTCATGGATGACGGCTCGATCCTCGACGTTCTGGAGGGTGAGAACGGCATCCTGGCCGCCATGAAGCCCGGCAGCGTTCATGTGTGCGTCACTACCATTTCGCCGAGGTTCGCCGACGAGTTGGCAGAGAATCACCGTGCGCACGGAACTCATTTCGTTGCCGCACCGGTTCTGGGGCGACCGGAGGCCGCGGCGGCCGGAACGTTGATGTCGTTCATGGCTGGTGACAAAGACGGCCTCGACACCGCCATGCAGGTCTGCCAGGCATTCACCCAGGCCGTCGTTCCGGTCGGGCAAAAGGCCAGCGTTGCTGCGACGCTGAAGCTCTGTCTGAACTACAGCGTTATCTCAATCATCGAACTGATGGGCGAAGTGTATGCCTGCGCCGAGAAGGCGGGTATCGACGTAGACCTGTTGGAGGGTCTCTATCAATCCATGTTCGCCCACCCAGTCCTGAAGATGTACGCCGGCAAGATCCGCGACCGGGCGTACGATGACGGTGGTTTTCGCATGACCGGTGGCCTGAAGGATGTCCGCCTCATGCGCGAGGCCGCTCAGAGTTGCGGTGCCCGGTTCGACATCGCCGATATCATCGAGGCGAAGATGGCCGCGGCATTGGAGCAGGGCATGGCGAACAAGGACTGGAGCGCTATCGGCGAAATCAGCCGCCAGCAGGCTGGCCTGGAGTAGACGATCGCGTACCGACCAACGATCACCCCGCCCATCGATCGACTCTCGCGCGGCGGGATGACATCTGGACCTAACAACTGGGTTCCTATTTCCAATGGAGAATAGACTATGTCGTTGCAAAAATTCGTTTCAGCTCCCAAGCTGGAAGACTACAGGGAAGCTTTCAAAGACCACTACAAGATCGAGCGCCGTGATGACGGCGTCATTCTGGTTCAGGCGCATACCAAAGGTGGACCCCTCCAGCTGAGCGTAGAAAGCCATCGCGCCTTCGGGCAGGTCCTGAAGACCGTTGGCGCTGACCCCGAGAATGAGTGCCTGATCCTCACTGGCACGGGCAAGACCTTCATGGCGAAACTCGATCCGGAGGGGTTCAAGCTGGAGGAAGAGGATCTCGAGTACTGGGCCTACGAGTACGCTTACAAAGACGGGAGGATCAACGTCACGGCTCTGGTCAACGATCTGGAGATTCCGACCATTGGAGTCATCAACGGACCGACGGCACATTCAGAAATGCTCCTGATGTGCGACATCACTATTTGCACGGACGACACCGTGATTTTCGATCCGCATTACAGTGGCATTGGTTCAGTTCCCGGCGACGGAATCCATAGCTGCTTCCAGGAGCTACTTGGCGTCAAGCGTGCCGCCTATGTCCTGCTGACGAACCAATACATCGACGCCCAGAAAGCTCTGGAGTACGGGCTGGTAAACGAGGTATTGCCAAGGGACCGGGTCATGGATCGCGCCTATGAACTGGCTGATATGATCATGAAACAGCCACGCACGGTACGCCGCCTCACGACGCAAGTTCTCCGGCGACCCTGGAAGAAACGGATCACCGATGACCTGGACGGAGGCTTTGGTATCCAGATGTTTGGGCATCTGGCGAAGGGAAGGGCGACCCACAACGAGGAGACCTTGGATCTGTCCGATGCGCCATTCCGCACTAACAAGGGCGTCAGCCAGGGATAACCAAAGAGCAAGATATGCCGTATCCGCGTTTTGAAAAGCTAGGCGAAGAGAAGAAGCAGCTGATCATCGGAACAGCTCTGGAGGAGTTTGGAAAGCGTAGTTTCAACCAGGCGTCTCTGAACCACATCTCGAAGACCGCCGGGCTGAGTGCTGGAGCGCTCTACTACTATTTCGAGAACAAGGAGGACCTTTACTCGAGCGCCATTCAACACGCTTTCGAGAAGTTCCTCAGTAGGGTCGGCGATATCCGCGAACGGTTCAGAACCGGTGACTATTGGGGGGAGATCGAGCGGCTGGTTCTGACTCGGCTGAAGCTCACGCTGGAAGAACCGGATTCAATGGCGATGTTGGACAGGTTGCTTGGAATCGAGGCGTCTGAACCATCTGCTCAGGTCGAACGGCTCTTCAAGGAGCAGACTCAGGGGTATCTGCGCAACATCTTCAATATTGGCGTTGAGCACGGTGCGATACGAGAAGACCTTCCCGAGGACTACCTGTTCAGTGTCCAGTTACAGCTGGCGTTCATCATGCACCAATGGATTGCTCGGAATTGGGACTACTTCGATCAGCATTCCCCGGAATCCGAGGAGGTTCAAACCTTTGTGCACAAGGCGATAGGGCTGACCCGCGCAGCTCTTCAGCCCCAGCCGGGGAGAGCGAATGAGCTCTGAGCCCAACTGTGAAATTGCAGATCCAGTCGGACACGCGGTCATGATGGCAGAGGATGACCGAGGTTCGCCAGGACGCGCTTCTGATAGCGTTGCTCGTAGTACGCCGTGCCGAGATCGACGTAACGCATGCCGAATCGAAGACTGTTGTAGAAGGGCACCGCGAGCTTTCAGGCTGTCGCCGTCACTTCGCGACCCACTACCTGCTGTCTCGAGCGGCGCCACGCGGCGCCACGCGGCCCCACATCCATGCACCCGCTGCGAGCATGCCTAGAAACATGAGCAGCAACCCCCACTCTGATACGGAGGGTACGGGCGCTGCGAGCACGGCGAACTGGCCGAGACTCCCGGGCGACTGAGGGTTGGGGTTCTGCATGTTGACGTTGCCGGTCATGAAGACGGGCGCTCCCCCAATGACCGGTTCGAAGCGGAACTGGAAATCGACTGGCAGGTTCGGGACGGTCACGGTTCCCACCGGCAGAGGCAGAAGCGTCGTCGCCGTGAACTCCATCTGGCCTGTAGCCTGAACACCGTTTTCGGTGAGGAAGACGTTCCACAGCGGCGGAACGCCACCTCCGGTCACGCTGATGGGGCTTGCACTCTGGAGCGACAACTCGACCAGCTCGATCGAAACCTGATCCGGCACGCCGACTCCGCCGGGAAACGTGGCGCTCACGAGGCGACGAATGCAGGTGTCCGGAGTGGGCGCGTGGAGGGGCACTTGCGAGACAATGTGGATACTGCCCGCAGGCACGGGATCACCGTGCTGGTCGAGCCAGACGATGTCAGTCTGCGCCAGGCCCGGGCAGGCGCAATTGGCCAACTCCGGTCCGGTGAGAGGAACGCCATCTACGAGAATGAGTTCGGCGGGACGCGGATCAGATCCCAGACCGAAGAAGTCCGCAGGCAGTGCAGGCAATGCGGCCATTGTTCCCGACTGGGTCTGCCAGCAGTCGGTATCCGCAACCACCTGTGCGATCGCGGGCCTGGCCGCTAGGACCGTAAACAAGAGGACACAGACCCAAAGGCTTGCTCTCATCGAGTTCCCTCCGTCGCTCGTTCCAGAAACACAGAGTGGTCACATACAAGCCGCGGAGGCAAGTTATAATTCGTTCATGACGCTGAGAGGGAAGCCGCGTCTGTCGACGCTGTGTCCAAGCCCGCGTGGCGCACGAACTCCAGCCCCAGCGTAGGACTCGGGCCCGGGCGGCCCGAAATCCCGTCATCCGCGGCTCCGTTTCCAGCCGCAGGTAGCCCCCGACGATCGAACGATCGACCCAGAAGAGCTGTCCAGGGCGTATAATCTCGGTCCGAGTCGGAGGCGTTGTGCGAAACCGAGCAGAGGGAGAGGACCCGCGCAGGGTCGTCGTGCGGTTCGCCGTGACGCTCATCCTGCTAGTCGCTGCGTCCTCTGCCCTCATCAGCTCGGAGCCGTTTCAGTCGGTCGTGCAGAGCACGTCCTTGGAACTGAACGCTTGGATCACTGCAGCGCTTCTGAGATCTCTTGGCGAGAGTGCGGTGGCCGTCGGCTCGACCATCCAATCGCCGCAGTTCGCCGTCCACGTGTGGGGAGGATGCGACGCGATCGAACCATTCGCGCTGCTCACGTCGGGAATCCTCGCCTCGCCCGCGCGCTGGGACTCGCGAATCGTTGGTGTGCTGCTGGGCGCAGTTGTCCTCTTCGCCTTGAACCAGCTGCGTTTAGTCAGTCTCTTCCTCACCGGTGCGTACGCTCCGACCCTCTTCGAGAGCCTGCACATCGAGATCTGGCAGGGGGTCTTTATCCTGTTTACGATCAGCTTGTGGCTCGCCTGGGCTCGCTGGAGCCTGGCAGGTGCCGCTGGGACGCGCTGATGCACTCGAGGGTTCTCGCGTTCGCCGGGAGCCTGCTCTCCATCTATCTGGTTCTGATCGCTCCGTGGCCCGGGATCAGTCGGGCTTATGCCGTCGCGTATCGGTCCGCCGCCAACGTCGTCGCGTCGGTCCTCGGTGTCAGCCACGTCACGGAGGTCGTCGAACTGCTAGACCAGGATCGCGAAGCCTATGCAGGCCGGATCAAGCCGCGCCAGCTCGAGTTGAACGATACGAGGCTCGTATTCGACACGGGTCGGGCGCGGCGGACAGTTCTCCACAGCGCATGGCACGCAGGTTATGTTCCGACCGCTCTCCTGGCTGCCCTGCTCCTGTCGACTCCGATTCCTTGGAAGAAGCGACTCGGATCGTTGCTGGCTGGTCTACTGCTCCTTGACGTGTACCTCGGCCTGCGAATTGCGGCTACGTTGCTGAGCTATGGGCCGTCAAGCTCCTCTCCGTGGTTCCCAGCGGGCGAACTTCGCGACTCCGTGCTCTCTGCGCTCAGATTCTCCGGACCGGGCTCGGGTGAGTGGTATCTGCCCCCGGTTCTGATCTGGATCCTGGTTTTCTGCATGCAAGCGAACCCGGCTCTGATCGACGGACTCCTCAGCCGTCGCTCCCGGCCCGAGACCCCTGGACGCCGCACCTAACGCTTCTTGTGGTGGGCCCTTCTGGACTCGAACCAGGATGCGGATAGGAAGCGCTAACAGCCCCAGCCACTTGCGAACCCGCTACACCGCCGGGCGATAAGTGGGCGACGACTCTCTCGAGTCCCACCCGCCTCTTCCTTTAGCGGCCCGCGATCTGCTGATTGCGTGCCTCGAGATCGAGAACACTCTCGAACGGGTGCCGGGCGTGATCGAGGACGAGTGCTGTGTCGTCAGGGGGGCGGCGGGCGCCGGAGTTCGGTCCTTCCACCTCTGTGGTGGGCTCTGTACGGGAGTTCGGGGATCTGGGCAGAGTGGGTCTGTCGCGGCTGAGGCTCGTTGCTGCCGCTGTCTACGCGTCGTAGGATTCGTCGGTGCCGAGACCCTGCTCCCCGGCAAATGGCTCCGATCCACTCCTGCCTCGGGTGCGTGGTATATTGACACTGCTGGTGCCAGTACCTGAGCCCCGACTCAAGGAGATCGCATGACCGAGCACAATCCCTTCGTCCTCGAAGTCGAGCCACCACCCGACACCCTTGGCGACGGCACCGAGGAGATCCTGGAGACACCCGATGGTGTCCGGTTCGTCCGCACGCCCGAGAGCTGCTTCGAGGGTCTTCCGGACTACGCTTATGCGGCGAACGGATTCGAGATCGACGGTCTCCGCATGAACTACGTGGACGAGGGGCCGCGCGACGGAGAGGTCGTTCTGCTCCTCCACGGGCAGCCCACTTGGTCCTATCTCTACCGCAAGATGATCGGGCCGCTGGCGGAATCCGGGTATCGAGTCATCGCCCCTGACATGCTCGGGATGGGTCGATCCGACAAACCGATCGATCAGCGTTGGCACCGCTACATGACGCACGTCGCATCGATCGAGCGATTGATCGACGGGCTCTCGCTGCGGAACATCACGACGTTCATCCAGGATTGGGGCTCGGCCATCGGGCTGCGGATCGCGGGTCTTCGGCCGGAGCTCTTCCGGCGCTTGATGATGGCGAACGGCGCGTTTCCCGACAGCGACGGGAAAGGCGCGCCCTTCTCGGCGCCCCGGAAGGTCGTGCTCGACAGAGATGGACCCACCTTCCCGGAGTTCGGCGCGACTATGGCCGAGAAGGCGCGCGAGGGCTTCGAGGCCATGTTCCAGGCGTGGATCAACCACACGCTCACCTCGGCGAACTTTCGCGCGGGGGACATGGTGAATGCGAGTTGCGGATTCTCGCTGACGCCCGAGGCCGCTGCGGCGTACTCGGCGCCGTTCCCGCAGCTGATCTACAACGCCGGCCCGCGCAGCCTGCCCGCGATGGCGTGCGGGATCAGCGGCGTCAACGAGGCGGCCTGGAACGGTTTGGGGAAGTTCGAGAAGCCGTTCGCCTTCATCGCGGGCGAGCTGGATTTTCAGTTCGGCACGCGCGAGAACCAACAGCTCTTCATCGAGCACATCCCGGGATCGAAGGGGCAGAACCACGCTCGAATCGCAGAGTCCGGTCACTTCATCCAGGAGATGGCCGGCGAGAAGATGGCCGAGCTGCTCTTGCGCTTCATCGGGGACAATCCGTGACCACAGCCCGGTAGAGGCGCATAGGGCGCAAGGGAGCATCCATGGCCAAGGGACTGAAATGGGCCGGCGGCATCGTCGGCCTCTACGTCGTCTTCGTCGTACTCTTCGAGACCGTCTACCTCGGGCACTTCCAGCCGAGCTTCGAAGGGGGCGGCATTCCGATGCTCGACATCGTCACGACGGACGAAGCGGGAGCTCTCCACAAGCGCCGTCTGGCGTGGCTGCAATCCTCTTCCGGGCCGATGTACGTGTCTGCCCACCACTGGACGCGTGGCTGGTACCATAAGCTGGTGGCCAATCCAAACGTGCGCATCGAGATCGAGGGCAGGACGGCGAGCTACGTGGCCGTCGTCGTGACCGGTGACGAGTTCGATCGGATCGCAGCCGAGTTTCCTCTACCGTTCTTGGTGCGATTCCTGATGGGCTTTCCGCTGGAGCGCGATCTCGTGCGCCTTGATCCCGTGCCGAGCTGAACGGAAGGTTCGTGAGTACCGAGGCTTTTCCGCCGATGGCGGATAGGAAGTATAGAGCCCCAATCTACCTAATAAGACCGCCCATTATCGGCCGGCACAGATTCGGCAGACGGGGAATCTGGGGGCTCTCGAACGGGTGCGTGCAAGCGGGCACCTACAAGGGCCCCTCAGAGCGGTGGGAGGACGAGGCTCGACCGCTCGGGATCCGGAGGTGAGCAGGCGGTGCTCAAGCAGGCTCGTCGGGCCAGAAGTCGGGCTCGGGTTCTGGTGCCGGCTCCAGTCGATCTCGCGCTCGGATCGAGCTGGGTGGGCAGCGACACGGGTTTCCCCTGCGCGGTTCGGATCGATACGGAGAGCGCGCCGTTGCGCACCACGAGTTCCGTGACCGCTGTCTCGCGCACGAGCGTGCCGTAGCGCTCACGCAGGCTCTCGTAGTCCTGGCTCAGGAGTGCGAGCCGCGCCCGATACACTTAGATAATCGGGGAAATACCCGTCATATCTGGACGCTGAATCGAAACTGATGGGTGCATCGAGCGATCGGTGCACCGACACGCGACGGAACAAGTGATGGGGCAGGGGCGGTGCTTTTCGCTTCCCTCCCGAGCCGTTGCGG
>JAAELY010000485.1 GCA_024226335.1 bacterium | reverse complement strand
CACGGGCGGCCGGATCCGACTCGGCGGCCGAAAGCAGGGGCAACACCTCCGCCGAAAAGGCGGGGGCGGCAAGCAACATGGCTAATAGGGCGATGGTGAGCTTCTTCATGGGATCTCCTCATTCGTTTTGGGGGCTTCTTCTTGTCCGTCGGCCAATCTACATGGCAGCAAGAAACGCGCCAGGCTCTCGGGCCGGAATCGATGCTCTGTCCAACCCTCAAGATTGTCCTCAACAATCTGATTTCAAAGGAGTTAGGGGCTGTCTCACGGAATCGTCGCGATTCTCGAAGCTGAGAATGGCCATTCTCAACTTTGAGAATGCTCTCACCGATCGAGGGCCACGCGCCGCGTGAGCTTCAAGGGGCTTTCACGCCCAACGCGAGCGCCCGACGTCGGCTCCCTGCGACATCATGCAAGGTGCGATCGAATCGCTGGTCGGCCGGGCGGCGGATTCCAATACGACCTCGCACGGCCGATCGAGAGCCTCGCTGAGGGTTTCCTGCTGAGTGTGCGCGACGCGATGGACAGCATGTTCCACCAACACGCTGGTGGCGGTGGCGGCAGCGAGGTCGCGAGATCGCGAGTGCTGGTCAATCAGCGCCAAGATCGTCGACGAACCGTGCTTCAGGAACGACCTCATTCAAGGTCACTCCCAGCTGATCGACGACTATGCCTTGGATGATGCTCCACACCTCTCGCTCGGATCGAGCACCTACGGAGCCTGCGAT
>JAAELY010000484.1 GCA_024226335.1 bacterium | reverse complement strand
GGCGAATCCCTCAAGGTGCTCGTGAGCGCCGGGGATCGTCCCATCGCCTGTTTCGCGTGGTCCTCGGCTCCCTACCACCTGGACCATCGCGACCGCTTCATCGGTTGGTCACGTGACGCCCGCACCAAACACCGCCACCTGTTGGCGTACAACACGCGCTTCCTGATCGTGCCGTGGGTGTGCATTCGCCACCTCGCGTCGCACCTGCTCGGGCAGATGGCGCGACGGATCTCAGCGATGTGGGAAGCCGCCTACGGACATCCGATCGTCTACCTCGAGACCTTCGTCGACACGGAGCGATTCCGCGGCACGTGCTACCGCGCGGCCAACTGGATCCCCCTGGGTCTCACGAGTGGGCGTGGCAAGGACTGCCCAACGTACGAGAAGAACCGTTCGATCAAGGAGGTCTTCGGACTTCCGTTGACGAAGCGTTTTCGCGAGCAGCTGTCATGCCTCGGGTGAAGGAACCTGTCATCGTCCAGGTTGACGCGGCGGTGCTCGATCAGGTCATCGAGGACGCGAAGCGTTCATTGAGCGAGGAGCAGGGGAAGATCCTCGAACAGCTCGTCGAGGGCTACATCCACCTGACGAAGGCGATCCAGAACAAGACCTTGACCTTGCGAGAGTTGCGCGCACTGTTCGCGAATCACACTTCCGAGAAGGCCAAGGATATTCTCCCGAGTGAGGACGCGAGCGGCGGTGACGATTCCGAGAATTCGGATCGCAACAAGGGCAAGGGCAAGGGCAAGGACGACAAGCCCAAAGGACACGGCCGCAACGGAGCCAAGAGCTATCCGGGAGCCGAAACCGTTTCGATCCCACACGAATCACTTCATCCAGGTGACCCCTGTCCGCAGTGCACGAAGGGCACCGTCTACGAGAAGATGCCAGTTGTCGTCCTTCGGATTCAAGGGCAAGCT
>JAAELY010000483.1 GCA_024226335.1 bacterium | reverse complement strand
TACCTCGACGACCTGCACGTGTACCTGGAAGGCTGCGTGAGGGAGTCGCGCAGGCGAATCGACGTATTCACCTCCGTGGAAGACTGCGTCGAGCTCCGCCTGCAGGTCAGCGCCGTCTATGCGTGCCTCGAGTGCGAAGCGATCATCGAGGGGTTCCAGGTCCCCGATGCGGTCAGGAACGACGATGCGTTCGCGCGCATGCGCACGGCCTGCAATCAGTGCGTGTCCGTCGTCAACGACATCTTCTCCTACGTCAAGGAAGCGAAGGCCGGAGAGACGTGCAATGCCGTCATCATCCACCAGATGGTCCACGGCATGAGCGCGAGCGAGGCGCTCAGAGCTTCCATCCGGCTCAGCGACAAAGCGGTCGGTGACTACTTCGAGGCCAGGCAGGAGCTCGAGTCGCGCCACGAGATCGACGATTCGACCCGCGGGTACGTCAACATGTTGCAGAACTGGATGCGCGGGAACCTCGATTGGTACCGTGAGCTGCGGACCCGGCGTTACACGGACTGCCTGACGACCGCGCCCCCGCCGGCGACGACCGCATGAGCTATCGCGGGGCCGCGCCCGCTCGAGCACCGCAGGGAGGGATGGATGGAGACCTGCGCCTTGCAGAAAGGTGCTTCAGCACGCAGAATCAACCGGCCTGTTTTCGAACGCTCATCGGAGAAGGGAGCCGACCATGTTGCCAGTGAACCAGCGACGCAGCTTCAACGCTTTCTACGACTCGGCGCGTGGAAACGAGATCCTGGAGCCGAAAACCACCCTGATGATCCACCTGGCCGCCGCCATGGCGGTCGGCTGCGATCCCTGAATGGCCCACTACTTTGGCGTGGCCAAAGCAGAGGGGCTGAGCGACGAGGAGATCGGAGCCGTGCAGGCGATCGTGATGGCGGTCTCGGCGGGCAGGGTGCGGGCACAGTTCCG
>JAAELY010000482.1 GCA_024226335.1 bacterium | reverse complement strand
GACGCTCACGGTTCGCGTGAACGCCAAGCGTTTGAAGGTGTACGAGCAGATCTTGTTCGAGCGCGGCAAGACGATGAGCGAAGAGATCCGCAAGCACATGGACGGCGTGATCGAGCGCGCGGAGCAGAGCGGTGAGTAAGACTGACAAGGAATTCCTGCTCTGTCTGACGTACGCTCTCGTGGAAGCGATTCGGGCGCACGCCGTTGTCGTTAATGAATTCACCGCGCCAGAACGCGGTGTCGTTGATGAGTTCCAGGACGCAAAAGAGTACCTAGTTGACGCTGGGCACATCGCAGAGGACCCAGGAGAATGAATGACCAAGACACGCCCAAGCTGAAGCCCTGCCCGTTCTGTGGGGAACCGCCGGAGCGACCTGATTTCGGAGACGACGATACGGTGTGGCATCAGTACGCCGTTGAGTGTTTGAACTGCGACGCCGACGGGCCGAGAGAGCCAAGCGTGGACGCCGCCATCGCCGCCTGGAACAAGCGCCATGAATGACCAAGACCGCTACCTGATCCGCGCGTTGACCTACGCGAACCTCGCCTTGGTCTATCAGATGGCCGACAACTTCGAGGCTGCGGCGAAGTACGCTGCGGAGTCGTTGGACTTTGCGGAGTTGGCCG
>JAAELY010000481.1 GCA_024226335.1 bacterium | reverse complement strand
CTGCAAGAGGTCCCGGCAGCGTCTTCCTTCCTCTTCGCGTCGGTCGAGGATCTCCGTGATCAGTTCGACGAGTTTCTTACGTGCCCGATCCCTGGCCCTGAACGATGGCAGGGGCAGGTTGTGGTTTACATAGGCGAATGCATCCGTGCCGCGCTCCAGGTCCTGGAATGCGTGCGCGAATTCACTGCCCTTGCGGGCCAGGTCATCGCGAAACTCCTGGCCGATCAAGGTGGCGGTCGATGTATACGTGGTCAGTTCACCGAAGAAGGCCAGAAGATCGATCTCGCCGGAGTCGCCCAGGCGATCGCACATCATTTCCGTTTCGCGGGAGATTACGTCGGCGTGTCGACGCATGTGCTCGTCGCGCAGCGCTCGCGTGCGCAGGGCCTTCTTGCGCTGTTCGACCGGTAGATCGAAAATGACGCCAGGCCCGAAAATCGGCTGCATGAAGGGATAGGCGAGAGCCTGATTGAGTTGCTCGTCGGGCGCGCGAAAGAACGCCATCTGGGCTTCGGGGCCGCTGAGCAGTGCGACGCGAGTGCCGGCCAGATTGATCTCGCCGACTTCGCCGCACTCGTTGCGAACCCGCCAGAACAGATCGATCGGGGCGCGTCGCAGTTCAATCAGGTGGCCGAGGAAGGGGAGGCCTCGGGACAGACGCGGGGGTTTCGTTCCGTCGCCTTCAGGCCTGACGTCGCGGGCAGTCGTCATCGTCCAATCCCTCCAACCTCGTGTCGATCAGTGACTCTCTCTCCACGCATCCCAGTCTTCTCTCAGTTCGGGCAGGGCCTCGCGATCTCCGAGGACCTCTCCGCCTCTCACCGACGAGTTCAGGTCCGATTCCAGGACTTCGCTGGCCGTCGCAACGCCACCTTGCATTACGCCGTTGATGCCCGGCCCCGAAGGCGTGCTGGCGCCACACAGGAACAGTCCTTCGATCTCGGTCCGCGGACCGACGCGCATCGGCCCGGCCTGACTACAGGACATCTCGATGCCGTAGGAAGTTCCCCCGGTCGAGCGCGTGAAACGCTCCTGACTGATGGGCGTTGCGGCCTCGCGCCAGACGATGTGCTCGCGCAGATTCGGGATGACGGACTCGGAGACATCGATGAGGTGGTCCACCAGTGCTTCTTTGCGCTTGCGGTATTCCGGATCCCGGTGATAACTGCCGCCGTCGGCGGGACCCTGCTTCACGTTCCAGACCGAGTAGTCTCGCGGCACCAGAGTCATGATCTGCAGATTCGTATGTCCCTTGGGTGCGAGGTGGCGGCTTTCGGGATCCTTGAGGCTTGCCGTGGTGATGTAGGCCATCGCATTGGACGAGATCTTTCCCGCATCCAGGTCGTCGTACACGCTCTCGATGTCGGAGCTGCCCCAGATGAAGTGATTGCTATTGGGCATGCCCTGGGCGGCCAGGTCGATGTCGAGTCCCAGGTACACACAGAACAGTGGCACGGCCATCTTCAGCGAACGGATGTGTTCCAGCGTCTCGGGTTTGAGATGCTCTTCGCCGATCAGGTCGTTGAAGGTTCGCTTCAGGTCGGCGTTGGAGACCACGACCGGAGCGTCGATTTCTTCGGGCTTCTGATTCTTCCGGCCGACCACGACTCCGACCACGCGTCCCTTTTCGATCCGGATCCGATCGACCGGGCAGCGGGTTCGCACCTCGCCTCCGTAGGCTCGAATGGCTTCGACCAGTCGCCCCGCGATGACCTGACCCCCGCCCTCGGGGTAGTAGGCTCCGCGCAGGAAGTGGTCGGTGAGTCCGGCCGCCATGACTGTTGGAGTGTCGGAAGGTCGCACTGCGTAACAACCCTGCTCGCCCAGAAGAACCGCAGCGGCTTGCTGGGAAAGTCCGTGCTCGGCGAAGATTTCGGTCACGGGCCGCAAGCCCGCCTGCAGGAAGATCGGCGCTTCTGTGGCCAGATCTTCCATTTCGATCTCGCCTCGTGCCAGTCGCTGACTGGCACCTACGACTTCTTGCATGACGTCGAGCACGCCATTGAGTGGTCCGGGTTCGTTCGGAAAGGCTTTGTTCAGGCGGGAGCGATAGTTGTCCCAGCCAAACGGGATGCGAAAATCCAGGTCCGGAAAATGCAAAGTGGAATAGCCATCTGAATCGAGGGGGCGGAAGACCACTCGCTCGGCCAATCCCAGACTGTTCAGGATGCGGGTGATCGAACCATCTCGACCGCACTCTCCGATGTAGTGGATGCCGACGTCGAATTCGAATTCCTTGCCCTTGTCTTTGCGCCGGAACACCTGACTGTTCCCGCCGGCAATGTAGTGAGCCTCCAGGACCAGCGTCCGGGTCCCCTTGGCGCACAGATAGGCCGCTGTGACCAGGCCTCCGAGGCCCGATCCGATTACGATCGCATCAAACTTCTCGCGTCCATCCGATGTCTTGCTCGTCATCGCTCGCCTCCTGCCGCAGTGAACTCTGTCTGGCAGGGACGAGTGTACAGCAGCGGGCACGACGGCTGCTGAGTCGGTGCCGTCGGTCGGTTCGCCTCTCGGCGACGGGTCGGTTCGCCTCCCGACGGGGCTGATTAGCTCAGAAGTGATCTCAATCCAGGACCTGTTCCACCACGCTATTGGTCAACATTCCAATGCCGCTCACTTCGACCTCGATCACATCTCCGGCCTTCAGGAAGTGGGGTGGTTTCATCAAGCCACCTGCGCCTTCTGCAGAACCGGTGACGATCACATCACCGGG
>JAAELY010000480.1 GCA_024226335.1 bacterium | reverse complement strand
TCCTGAACCTAGCGCGTCTACCAATTCCGCCACCTGGGCAGGTGTCGCGAAGCGAGCGGGCACGGTAGCTGAATGGCGGGACCCGGGCCAGGGTTGTTTTGGCCCCGTTCAACCGGCCAGTGCCGTCTCGGTGGCTTCGATCTCGTGGGCGACCCGCTCCCATTCGTCATAGATCTGCGCCAGACCGGTCTCCAGAGTGCGGCGTTTCAGCTGCAATTCGCGCATGCGCTCGCCGTCGCGTGCGACTTCCGGCTCCGCGCACAGCCAGCTGATGCGCTCGATTTCCGCTTCGTCGCTTTCGATCCTGGCTTCGAGTTCGGCGCCGCGCGCCTTCAAGGTGCGCAGGCTCTTGCGTCGGGCGCGATCCTCCGAGCTATTTCGCCGGGTCGGCTTCGCGGCCTTGCTCGGCTTCGTGGCCTTGCTCGGCTGGGGAGCTTGGGACGGAGCGGGGGGGGCGGGCGTGTCTGTCTGTTTGCGAGTTGCGGCGGCTTCGCGATCCAGCGTTTCACGGTAGTCGTCGTAATTGCCGTAGAACGAGCGCACGTGCGACTCGGGTTGCGCGGCCGTCACTTCGACCACGCGATTCGCCAGCGCGTTGATGAAACGTCGATCGTGGCTGACGAGCATCAGTGTGCCGTCGTAGTTTTCCAGGGCCTGGGTCAGTACGTCGCGGGCTTCGATGTCCAGGTGATTGGTCGGTTCGTCCAGCACCAGGAAGTTCGCGCGCTTGAGCAGGAGCTTGGCGAGGGCCAGGCGCGACTTCTCACCTCCGGACAACACCGAGACGCGTTTTTCGACGTCGTCGCCCGAGAACAGGAACGCACCCAGAACGCCGCGCAGACGCGGCATGTCGTCGAGACCGGCATCGGAACTCAGTTCTTCCAGGACCGTGCGATTGGCCGTCAGCGCGTCGAGTTGATGCTGTGCGAAGTAGGCGCAGTTGACGTTGTGTCCCAGTTCGATGACGCCGGAGTCCGCGCTCAGTGCGCCCGCACCCAGACGCAGGAGCGTCGACTTGCCCGCGCCATTGGGTCCGACCAGGGCCACCCGGTCGCCGCGGCGCAATTCGAAATCGAGGCTCTGGTACACCACGTGATCAGCGTAGGCCTTGGCGGTCTGCTCCATGCGCAAGACGATGTCGCCGGAGCGCACGGCGCTCTCGAAACGCACCCGCATCGTGCGCAGCTTCTTCGGGTCGACGAGTTGAGAGCGCTCTTCGTGCAGCTTGTCGAGTTGTTTCTTGCGGCTGGTGGCCTGACGCGCCTTCGTGGCCTTGGCGCCGAAGCGCTCGACGAAGGCGGTCTTGTGGGCGATCTCGCGATCCAGGTTCTTGCGCCGCGCGGCGATCTCTTCTGAGCGCAAGGCTTTTTGCTTCACGTAGCCGCTGTAGTTGGTCTTGTACAGATCGAGCTTGCCGAGTTCGAGTTCCGCGATCTGCGTGACGTGGCGGTCCAGGAATGTGCGATCGTGCGAAACGACCACGACGGCTCCGGGGTAGCTCGAAAGCACTCCTTCGAACCAGGCGATCGAGGGCAGGTCCAAGTGGTTGGTGGGCTCGTCGAGCAGCAAGACCTCCGGCCTTTCGACCAGAAGCTTGGCCAGTTCAACCCGCATGAGCCAGCCGCCGGACAGCTGCGACAGGGGTTGATCCCATTTCTCGGGTCCGAGTCCCAGGCCGACCAGGGTGCCGCGTAGCTGGGCCTCGGCCTCGAAACCTCCGGCGCGCTCGAATTCGTGATTCAACTGGTCGTAGCGCGCCGCCAGTCGCTCAGGCACCGCGCCGCCCTCGCTTCCGGCTTGTGAGATCTCGGCTTCGGTTTCGCGCAGATCGGCCTCGAGTGCGTGGACCGACGCCAGCGCCTTGAGCGCCTCCTGCATCACGGTATTGCTGGCTCCGGGGTCGACCTCCTGCTTCAGGTAGCCGACACGCGCGCCGCGGCGTGCCCGGATCTGGCCATCATCGCCAGTGTCGCGGCCCGAAAGAATCCGCATCAGCGTCGACTTGCCCGCTCCGTTGCGGCCGACCAGGCCGATCCGGTCCTCGGGCCGCACGTGGAGGGACACCCCGGAGAAAAGGGGCTTGCCCCCGAAGCTCTTGGTCATTCCCTCGACGCGCAGCATGCGAGGCGAGGGTAACCACCGGTCTCTAGTTCGCCACTGTCTCCATGACGGTGTCGATGCTCCAGTCGACGGGCAGGCGCACGATCTGCTTGTCGCGCTTGCGCTGGAACAGCACGTGCCCCTCGCGCTCGCTGAAATCCATCAGGTCGCGCATCAACTCGACGTCGGCGCGGCAGTACTTCTCGATCTTGTCGAGTTCGCCGTTCTTGAACCATTCCAGAGATTGCAGTCCGTCCGCGCTCTTGCCGTGCCCGAGCGTGATCTCGCCCAGATGTCCGAGTGAAAGGCGATAGCCGAGTCGCTTGTGAACGTCTTCGAGCAGGTCGAAGGTCGGGAGTTTCGCGAGGTCGCGCGCGCTATAGGCGGACAGGACTCCGTAGTCGAATCGGCGGATGTTGAAACCGACGACGGCCGGTGCCTCGAATAGCCGCTCCACCAGTTCGCCGACGCGGTCCTCGAAAAACGTTTCGAACTCGCCGGTACCGGAGTCGTACAGGACGGCCAGTGCAACTCGCATCAGGTGAGTGTTGTGCCAGCCGCCGACCTCTGCCGCCGAACGCTGGGTCTCCACGTCGAAGAGTACCGGTGCTTTGGGTTGATCTGTGTGCACGGCGGGTGCGAGGTTATCAAAAGGTTGTTCTTCCGCGCATTCGGCCGTCCCGGATTGCAGTGGCTCCTGGCTCAGTACGAGTTCCAGCGTGCGAATCACCGCCTGCTTGTCGAGTGGCCGATTTCCGGCACCACAGCGGGGCGAGTGGATGCAAGATGGGCAGCCTTCCTCGCACTCGCATTCCGAGACCAGTTTCAGCGTCAGTTCGAGCAGTTCTTCGATCTTGGCGAATACGCTGCGCGAGATGCCAATGCCCCCCGGATGGGAGTCGTACATGAACACGGCCGGCCCGCGCACCTGTGCATGTCGGGGGATCGAGATGCCCGCCATGTCGAAGCGATCGCAGAGTGCGAAAAGCGGGAACAGGGCGAGGGCCGCGTGTTCGAGTCCGTGGATCCCGCCCATGAAGTGTCCGCCCTCGGACTTGATGATGTTCTCGATCTCGGGGGCGAGTTCGATCCACAGACCCTCGGTCTCGAAGCTGGTCGAGGGCAGTTCGAGTGGGTGTCGGCCGAGCAGGTCCTGCCCGAAGACGCGTCGCTTTTCGTAGTGCGTGACCTTCGAAGTGATCTTCAAGCGGCCCAGTTTCAGCAGCGCGTTGCCCAGCGGGCGCGAGCGCGTGGTTTCGAGGATCTCGGTGTCCTTTTCGCCCAGCGCGCGCGTGTAGTGGTCGACCTTGAGGGGGCCCTCGACGCTGACTTCGCGTTTTTCGAGGTCGAGTTCCTTTACGGCGAAGCTCTGCGCGTGGTGCAGGTAGATGGCGCCCGGATGGCATTCCGAGTAGGCGCGCGAACTGCCGATCGTGCCGACCACGCGCTTGCCCGCAGAACCCGGCTTCTTGATCGTGAAGCTCTCGCCTACCGAACGCAGGGAGATCTCGCGCGACGGGTTGCGGCGCGCTGCAAAAGACTCGCCGCCCTGAGCGCTTTCGAGCAGGCTTCCGCGGCTGTGAGCCGTCGCCAGGGCTTCGGCCACTCCGCGTTGTTCGAGCCAGGCTTCGTCGTGGCGAAGTGGGATCTCTGCGGCTGCGCAGGGCAGATGCCCCGCCAGGATCTCGAGATTCCCGGGGTCGACCACCGCGTCTTCGCAGGGCCGCTCGATCAATGCGTGCGGGTGTTTCAGGAAGAAACGGTCGAGTGCGTCCGCACCGGGAACCAGGAATACCAGGGATTCCCGGCCCCGCCCGACGCGTCCCGCGCGCTGGCGCGTGGCGAGGATCGAGCCCGGGTAGCCGACCAGGATGCACACATCGAGTCCGCCGACGTCGATGCCCATTTCGAGCGCGGACGTCGAGATGACGCCGGCCAGATCCCCGTCGAATAGACGCCGTTCGATTTCGCGCCGTTCTTCGGGCAGGAAGCCGCTGCGATACGACGAGATGCGCGAACGCAGCTGCGGTTCGGCTTCGACGATCCACATATGCATCAGCTCGGTGATGCGACGGGCCTGCGTGAAGGCGATCGTGCGCAGACCCTCGCGCACACAGCGGCGGAAAAGCCGCGCAGCCGCGGTATAGGCCGAAGCCTCGGGTTCCACGAATACGATGCGTTTCTGGGCCTGGGGGGAGCCGTCGCGCGAGATCACGACCGGTTTGCGACCCGTCAGTTCGGTGATGAACTCGCTGGGATTTCCGATCGTCGCCGAGCAGGCCACGATCTGTGGATGTACGCCGTAGGAGTTCGCGATCCGAATGAGGCGTCGCAGAACCTGCGCGACGTGTGCGCCGATCACGCCGCGATAGGTGTGCACTTCGTCGACCACGATCAGTTCGAGTTTCGAAAGGAACTCTTTCCACGAATCGTGCCGCGGCAGGATTCCAGCGTGCAGCATGTCTGGGGTCGACAGGAGAACGGTCGGCGGGTTCTCGCGAATCTTCTTTCTGCGATAGGGAGAGGTATCGCCGTCGTAGATCTCCGCACTCGGAGGGTCCAGCAAGCGCATGGCCGAAAGATCCTCGCGCAGGGAGCCGAGTTGGTCGTGCTCCAGGGCCTTGAGCGGAAACAGGAACAGCGCGCGCGCGTCGCGGTCTTCCAGGGCTCGCTGCGCGACCGCCAGGTTGTAGACCAGGCTCTTGCCGCTGGCGGTGCCGGTCGCCAGCAGCACGTCGTTGCCGGCTCTCCAGGCGCTCAGCGCCTCGGCCTGGTGGGAGTACAGGTCTGTGATGCGGCGGCGCTTCAGGATCCCGGTCAGGGTCTCGGGGAGTTCGAACTCGCCCGACCGTGCGGATCGCTCCGGGAGCACTTCGGTGCTGCGGATCGTTCCCCCGAGTTCCTCGGGTTCGAGTTCGGCGAGGTGCTCGGCGAAACGCTCGAGTGGACCGCGCACGCAATTTTCTACTGCAAATTCCGTCATGGAGAGCACCTCGGGAGGCGTCGCGCAGGTTATCGTCTTTTCTTCGCCTGCACCAACGCGGCGTTTTCCCCGCAGCCCTCCGCTCTTTCCCTAGTGGAGAACCGTGTTATTTTTCGGCGAATCTTGCGCGCCACGCTCCAACTCAAATACGCGATCTACGGGATCTTCGATCTCGCCTACAACGGCGAGGGCAAACCCGTTTCGCTCAACGAAATGGGAGCGCGCCAGCAGATCCCCGTGCGCTATCTCGAGCAGATCTTCCAGAAGCTGCGCCGCGCGAGTCTGGTGCAGAGCAAGCGCGGGCCCGGTGGGGGCTATGTTCTGGCGCGTGCGCCTGAGGACATCAGCCTGGCCGATGTCGTGCTCGCAGTACAGGGCGCGATCGTCAGTCTGGGCGAGGGCGACGGAACGAGTGCTGCGGAGTGTCCGGAATTTGTATGGGAGATGATTCGCGAGGGGCTGGAAAAGACTCTGAGCGCGCGCAGCATGGCCGACTTGTGTCGCGTCGCTCGTGAACGCGGTGTTGTGCGGGCACAGGTAGACCCCGTCATGTACGAGATCTGAAATGAAGCCCGAATCCCGGAGAAGTCCTGCAGATGAACCGAGTGAGGTCGTCGATGCCCGTGCGGCCGCGCGCGTCGACGAGGACTTGCCCGCATTGGAATTACCTCGCGAACCCATGCTCGAGGTTTTCGGGCACGCTCGTGAGTGCTACCCCGAGGAATGTTGCGGGCTGATCGCCGGTCCCCCCGACGGTGCGCCTTCGCGAACGATCCGCTGTACCAACGTGCAGAACCAACGTCGCTCCCAGGGTGAATCCGATCTGGGAGCAGATCAGGCATTCTGGATAGACGACTCTGAATTGTGTAGGGCCTTGAAGACGATCGAAGACAACGGCGAGACGCTGAAATTGATCTATCACTCCCACGTCGATGCGGGCGTGTACCTTTCACAGACCGATGTGCGAGCCGCACTCGGACCCGAAGGGGAACCGCTGTACATGGAGGTCGCGCAACTGGTCGTTTCTGTTCGCGAGGCCGGGGTTCGCAATGCAGGCATATTCGAATGGGATCCACACGCGCGCTGTTTTGCCGGGCGCGCCGTCAGAGAGGCGAGTTGATTTGAAACGAGTGTTTGCAGTGCTTGGGCTGGCCACACTTCTGGGCGGTTGTGGACAGGGTATTCCGCTCGAGGAAATCCCCGATGAGCCGATCGCCTACATCCGCCAGAAAGCATCCGAAGGCATCCTCGGCTTCAACGAGTTTCGCAATGCCGTACGGATCGAGAACCCCGAGAAGCGCGAAACCCTCAAGACGCGTCTGATGACCGCTCTGGCGTTGATCCACGTGCCTTCCGGTACGATCACCGAAATCCCCGATGCGGGACTCGGCTCGATCGCTCTCGATTGGAGCTATGACGGTCACCGGTTACTGGTTGCGAAGATCAATCGCGGTGGAGGACCGATTACGATTTTTACCTGGAACCGACTGACTGGAAGTTGGAACCAGATCCGCAATGCGCAGGTCGGTATCGGTGCATCGCTCGGCAGTGGTCCGTTGCATCTGGCCTGGTCGGTACCGATCAAACTCTCCAATGAGGTGTCGCACAGTATCTTTGCCTTCAGCGAACGAGATCGAGTGAGGGGACAGTTCGTGGCGAAGAACGGCACGAACCCCGATATTGCGCGCGACGGGAGAGCCATCATGTACACGACCCCGCCGCAGCGAAGAGGCCGAGATGGCGTGATCATGCTCGCCGAGCTCGGGAAGGAACCGCGGCCGATCACACGCGGCAGCTTCCCGCGCTACTCCCGGGACGGAAAATGGATTGCTTTCCTGAGGAATCGCAATGGGAATTCCGATGTCTGGATGATGCGTTCAGATGGAACGGCCCGCCGCAAGGTCACGGATACGCCTTTCGATGAGGAGTTTCCCTGCCCGTCGCCTGATGGCCGCTATGTGGTGTACGCGTCAACGCGCAACGCGGACCAGCCGGATCTCCAGTTGTATCTGTCGCGCGTGTCCGACGCTGTCGAAATCCAGATCACACACGGCGGCCAGAACGGCCGTCCGGTCTGGTAGGAAGTCCGGGGAAGAGCATGTCGATTGCGCCACACGGGGGTGGAGACCTCGTCGACCTGCGTTGCGCAGAAGACGAACGCGAAGTCCTGCGCGAGCGTGCGCGCAGTCTGGTGAAGATCCAGTTGAGCAATCGCGAGACGACAGATCTGGAATTGCTCGCCAATGGTGGACTGACTCCGCTTCGCGGATTCATGAGTGAGGCGGAGTGCAAGAGCGTCGTCGACGATATGCACTTGCCAGACGGCACGCCCTGGAGCCTGCCGGTAGCGCTGAGCGCGGACCCGGAAACCGCAGATACTCTCGCGGACGGTCAGGAAGTCGCGCTGGTCGACGCGGGTGGCGCGATGCTCGCGATCCTGGAAGTGCGCAGTCGCTACACCCCCAACCGCAGAGAAGAGGCGCGGAAGGTCTACCAGACCGACGAGGATGCACATCCGGGTGTGGCTGCGCTGTATGCGGAAAGGGATGTGCGTATCGGCGGTCCGCTCAGGGTGATCGAGTTCCCGACCGGCGAGTTTCCGGCCTATCGCCTGGAGCCCGCGGAAACCAGGGCGGTCTTTGCACAACGCGGCTGGCGCACGATCGTCGGCTTCCAGACCCGCAACCCGATCCATCGCGCGCACGAGTATCTGACCAAGTGCGCACTCGAGGTCGTCGACGGCCTGTTGCTACACCCGCTCGTGGGTGAAACCAAGGCCGACGATATTCCGGCTGATGTGCGCATGGAATGCTACGAGGCGCTGATCGAACACTACTATGCACGCGAACGCGTACTGCTTTCAGTGCTTCCGGCCTCGATGCGCTATGCAGGTCCGAGAGAGGCAATCTTTCACTCCATTCTGCGTCGCAACTACGGTTGTACGCATTTCATTGTCGGTCGCGATCATGCCGGTGTAGGCGATTACTACGGCACCTATGCGGCACACGAGATCTTTGATCGCTTCGACCCCGAAGCTCTGGGCATCACGCCGCTGAAGTTCGAACACTCGTTTTTCTGCAAGAAACACGGAGAAATGGCCTCGGACAAGACCAGCAATAGCGCGCCCGAAGATCGGCTCTTCCTGTCCGGTACCCGGGTTCGCGAGTTGCTCGCCGCCGGGAAGGATCTGCCAGAGGAGTTTACCCGTCCCGAGGTCTCGAAGATCCTTATTCGCTCGATGCGAAACAGATAGGAAATCAAGATGAGAATCGGTGTTCTGCGAGAAACCAAGGATCGAGAGATGCGAGTGGCGCTGCTTCCGAGCGGCGCACGCGCCCTGAATGCTCGCGATCACGAAGTCTTCGTCGAGTCGGGGGCGGGTGAGGGCAGCGGTTATTCGGACAGCGTCTATGAGGAAGTCGGTGCCACGATCCTGAAGACTCCCGACGAATTGATCGAGGCTTCCGATATCGTGACGAAGGTCAAGGAACCAACGCTCTCGGAGGTTGGCGCGATGCGCCCGGGCCAGGTTCTCTTCGACTTTCTGCACCTGGCTCCCGAGCCCGAACTCACGCAAGCGATTCTCGACTCGGGCATCGTCGCGATCGGCTACGAGACGGTCGAACTCGACGACGGTTCGCTTCCCTTGCTCGTGCCCATGAGCGAGGTCGCAGGAAGACTCTCAGTTCAGATCGGAGCGCACTATCTGCAGGGAGACCAGGGCGGTCGTGGAGTGCTTCTCGGCGGAGTGCCAGGAGTTCGCCGCGGACACGTCGTCGTGATCGGCGCAGGAATCGTAGGCACTGCGGCCGTGCGTATGGCCGCCGGGCTGGGTGCCGAGGTTTCCGTGCTCGACATCGACCAGCGCCGTCTCTCTCACCTGTACGATATCTACCACGGCAGCATCAATACGCTGTACTCGAACATCGTGAACCTGGAGCAATCGGTATTGGCCGCTGATATCGTGATCGGTGCGGTCCTGAAGCCAGGTGCGCGTGCGCCGGTGCTCGTGGATCGCAGGATGGTTTCGCAGATGCTGGATGGTTCGGTGATCGTCGACGTGGCCGTCGACCAGGGAGGATGCGTCGAGACGATTCGTTCGACCTCCCACTCCGATCCGATCTACGAGGTTGATCGGGTGACCCACTACGGCGTACCCAATATGCCCGGCGCCGTGCCTCGCACTTCGACGCTTGCGCTCAACAACGCGACTTTCCCGTACCTGCAAGCACTCGCCGATCGCGGAGTAGAAGAGGCGCTGCGCGGAGATGCATCCCTGGGCCGCGGCGTGAATTGTTATCGCGGCGATGTCACGCTGCGTGGCGTTGCCGATGCGCTGGGAGTGACGGCCGTCGACAAGCCCTGGGCCCACCAGGCGAAAGCCTGATCAGTTCTCGCGTTCGATCTTGACTCGCGGTTTGGCGGCCAGAAGCTGAATGCCGCGCGCCGTCTGGGCGTCCTCGGGGAAGATCGCATAGCCGAATTCGAGGTCGAGGCGGTCAACCAGATTCGGGTCGGGTTCCCGGCGCATGGCTTCACGGGCTCGCCGGGCCAGTGGGCCGAGTAGTGCGCTGACTTCTTCGCCGGGTTCCGGGATCAGGACTTCAAAGGTATCCGGCGCCGTTCGTGCCACGATGTCGAACTCTCGCAGTTGAGCCCTCAGTTCCTGGGCGATCGAAAGCACGAGCCGATCGGCTTCCGTTTCGCGTTGCTCGATCAGAAGTTCCCGAAGTCCAGAGATCTCCAGGCGGATCAGTGCGAAGACTCGATCGCGTCCCGTGCTGCGTGCGATCTCCTCATCGATGCGCTCGGTCAGATGCGCGGAATTGGGTAGGCCGGTCAGTTCGTCGAATCGCAGATTGTGACGACTCCACTCTCTCTCTTGAACCTGGTCTAACGCCTGTTGCACGTGTTCGGCGAAGCGCCCGAGCAGATTGCAGTCGGACTCGAGAAAGCTCCTTCCCGAAAGGGGATGGGCGTCGGCCCTGCCCAGTGCCGACAGTGTACCCTGCACCCGCCCGTCGCGGATCAGTGGCACGATCAACGCGCTCTGTACGTCGATGTTCTGCGTCGGAAGATCGCTGCGGGCGCTGACGTTGATCACGCGTACCGGAGCCCGCGAGCTGATTGCGCTGATCGAGAGTTGCTTTTCAAACTCGAAGAGCGGGCCCTGCGAATCGGGTTCCGCCGAGCCGAAGTAGGAACGAATCTGATAGCGCCCCGTCGAGGAGTCGTGGAGGCGAAGGATGGAGTGTTCGGCATCGAGTACGACCGCGGCCGAAGACGTGATCGAGCGATGAAGCTCTGCCGAATCTCGAGCGGAACCCATACGCGCCGCCAGCTCGGTCATGGCGGCCGTCCTGTTCGCTTCTCTTTCGAGTCTGAGCGCGCGCAGTGCATCGCCGAGTTCGGAGCCGAGCGCTTCGGCGACTGCGGCCATCGTCACCTTCAGGATCTCTGGAGGTTCTTCCTGAATGGCACCTTCGAAGCTCAGGAGGCCGAGCAGATCATCGCGGCCCAGTAGAGGCAAGACTGCAAAACACGCTCGCATATCTTCGAACTTTTGCGAAAGCACGACGGGCTGGCGATGGCGAGCCACCCAACCGTGGATTCCACCGTCGATGGGTAGCTCGATCGGAGGGGCGAGTGGGTCCAGCGAGGTGGACGAGCCGCGCAGGTGCAAGACCTGGAGTTCCGGTTCGAGCAGATAGACGTGGCAGATGCCTCCGCTGAGTTCTCCGGCCACGTGTTTGCAGATGGCCGACAAGCGCTGGGGGAGGGGAGAACTTCCCGCAAGGATTTCCCTTACGTGCGCCTGCGCGCGCAAGCGAGCCGAATCACCGAGTAGGCGGTGGTATTCCTCTGTGCGCGCGATGATGCGCGCATCGACGGCCGCGAGTTTAGTGACGAAATCGAGATCCTCTTCGCGGAAGGCACTTCGCAGTTGACTATGCGACAGATTCAACACGCCGATGGCCTGATCGTCATGGATCAGCGGCACCGAAATCGCGGACTCTACGTCGGAGCGCTCGCGCGCGATGCGATAGCGTTCGTGATCGGCGCGTCCCCGTACCAGGATCGCCTGACGATCTTCGAAGGCGCGACCTGCAATCCCTTCACCGGGTGAGACCTGGATCTTCGGCAGAAGTTCGCGCTCGAGTCCGATGGCCACCACTACGCGCAAGCGTTCGATCTCTGAATCGTAAAGCATCAGCGAGCCGCGATCGGCGCCGGTGGCACCTACGGCGATCTGAAGGATCCGATTGAGCAGTCCAGAGCGATCGACGGTCAGGTTATAGGACTCGAGAATCTCCGAGAGCGCCTTTAGGAGATCGGGTTTGCGAGTTCCGTCGACGGGGCCAAACGCGTAGAGCAGTTTGGCGATCATCGGCGTGGTGACCTGAACGCCGCGTTCCGGTGCAATCGCCAGGATTTCGCGCAGCGGGCCGCTCATATCGCAATCGATGAACGCAACCAGGCCGGGCGTGCGAAGCACGGATTGCGCGTCGATCGTGATCTTGTCGGCGAAGCTTTCTTCGAGTGCCGGGGCGGTGCGACTCAGTGCGCGCATCGCAGCTTCGCGATCGTCGCTGAGGATCGCGCATATCTCGACGTCCGGGTTGGCCTCGAGAAGCGGAATCAGGCCGAGGCCCTCGTCAGAGTGTCCGGCGATGGCGATCCGCTTGCGCAAGGCAGCAGATCCTAGGAGCCGTCGATGCTCACCCGCAGGTTGAGCTCGACGCGCCGTCCCGATGATTCCTCGATGAGTCGCACGGGAATCATGATAGCGCCGTCCGGGCTGCGTTTCGGCGCTCCGGTTGCTTCGACACTGAATCCGCCCGATTCGGGCAAGGCCGCGTCATGGGTCGCGTCACTGGCCGCTGCGGGCGCAGTCACGGGAGGCGCTTCGATGGCTGCAGGCGTGGCGACCGGCGCTGCAGGTGAGGCTTCCGGCGCAGGATCTGGCTGGATGGCGACTCCTGCGTCTTCGGCATCTGCGCGCTGTCGGATCTTCGAGATGATCTGCTTGGAGAGAGTCGTGAGCGTGTTGAGTACGCCCGTCCCTGTGCTGGCGACGGTTTCGAAGCTCGCAGTGGGGTTCAGCTTGATGCGGCGATGCAACGCCTCTACCGCGTTCTCGTCGGCCTGATCGCGTCGGTTGTATTGCATCACGAAGATCACATCGTCAAAGCTGCGGTCATAGCTCGCAAGATTCTCCTGCAATTCGGCGAGTGCGGGCAAGACTTCGTCATGTCGTTCAGGACGCAGATCAGCGACGAAAACCACACCGTCGGCACCGTCCAGGATTTGACGCCGCATCTCTGCATAGTCATCCCCTCCGGGCACGGTGTAGATGTGGATGGAAGTCTGATAGCCGCGAACGGAGCCGAGGGTGATCGGCAGGAACTCGTACTGACCTCCGCCGTCTCGTACCTGCGAGACCTTGAGTTCACCCCGATACTCCTTCTTGAGCTTTCGATCGATGAACTCGATGTTCGCCGTCTTGCCCGATCCGGCAGGGCCGTAGTAGACAATTTTCGCGTGGATCTCTCGAGTTTCGCGATTCAGCATGCCCATGTCAGATCTTCCCTTTTCGAGACAGGATGCGACGGGCCTGTTGCGAAATCGGACCCGGGAGTTCTTTGCTGCGCATCACCGTCATCAAGTCTCGATCGGTCAAGTAGTTGAGGAACTTGATTGCCGTTGCCTGAGGGGCTTTCGGATTCGTCGTCAGTGAGAGCTTGATGTCGTAGACGCGGGTCCATTCGCGATTGTTGGCGATGATGCGCAATACGTCTTCGGAGATATTGCGGCTTTTCGCGAAGGAAGAGACTTCGCTCTCCTGGATCTTCGGGGAGCGAATGGCGGCCGTAGCGACGATCTTGTTGCGATCCCGGATCAAGATGGCGCGCGCCTCCCCATTGCTGAAGCGGGCGAGCTTCACCTTCTCCATGACGTTCATCTCGGCCACGCGAGACAGCAGGCTCTGGGAGAGTTCTTCCGCTTCTGATTCCGACAGTTCCTCTTCCGAAGCGTTTTCTTCGCTGAGTTCGGGCGGTAGATCGCTGGGGTCTTCGAGGTCGATGGCCGTGCCCGTACTGACGTCCACTGGCGGTGGCGGCTCGGGAATGTCACCGGATTGCGGCGGGGCAATCTCGTTCTCGCCGCGTTCGATGCCCAGGAACTGCAGTACTCGGTCGATCGTGGCCTGACTCGCCAGGGAGTTTTCGCCGAGTGCTTCGACCAGGGCGGGGCAGCGCATCAGACGTACCTGGTTGTTCGCCACGATGTCGATGATGCGCGGGAACGGCAGGCCCGCCAGAAAACAGAAAGTCTCGTCGGAGGTGGCCGCGTTGAGCGCGATCTTCTCGACCCGAGACTCGCTGTCGCAAAACTTCTCGGCGAAATACGCCAGGGGAGCCGGGTGAAGCGGACCGCTCAGGGCGCCGTCGATCACGGGGGCGGGAAGTCCCTCGAGGCTGCGGGTTGCCTTGTCCTTGACGCCCGCGTCTTCATCCTGAGTAAGCAGGTACAGAACGGTCGCGATCTGCGGTGGTGGCAGGGGCAGTGCGCCACCTGCCGCCATCAGGCGCGCATCGATCGAGGCGGAGGGGTTCGCAAAACGCTGCGCCGGCCCCAAGGTTTCCAGGATCGCTTCTAGTTCTGCGCTCACGCTGCCTCCGGCCCAAGCGCCGGTTCAGCGCTGGGCGATCAGTCCTCTTCTTCTTTCGCAGCCTCGGTGATGATCTTCTGCTGGATCGAGGAGGGAACCTCGTCGTAGTGGTCAAACTCCATGTGGAAGGAACCCTGGCCACCCGTCATGCTGGTGAGATCCGAGGCGTACGAAAGCACTTCGGACATTGGCACGTGAGCCTTGACCACAGAGCCGGCCCCTCGGGATTCGACCCCTTCGACCCGGCCTCGACGGCTGTTCAGATTGCCCATGACGTCGCCCACGGATTCATCCGGGACCGACACCTCCATCGACATGATCGGCTCGAGCAGGACGGGTTTGGACTGCGCAACGGCCGCCTTCAATCCCACGCTACCCGCCGTCTTGAACGCCATTTCGGAGCTGTCGACGGGATGGTGCTTGCCATCGATACAGCGGACGACGATGTCAGTCAGCTTGTACCCTGCGACCACGCCGCGTTCGCAGGTCTCGCGCACGCCCTTTTCGACCGCGGGAATGAACTGGCGAGGAATCGAACCACCGACGATCTCGTCCGCGAAAGTGACGCCCGAACCGCGCGCTCCCGGCTCGATCGACAGAAAGCACACTCCGAACTGGCCGCGGCCGCCCGACTGCTTCTTCAGCTTTCCTTCTACGTGCTCTGCGTGTCCGTGGATCGTTTCCAGATAGGGAACCTTCGGAGGCTTGAGCGTGACGTCCACGCCGAACATGCGCTTGAGCTTGTCGATCGCCACTTCGATGTGAAGCTGTCCCAGACCCGTGAGCAGGAACTCACCCGTCCTTTCGTCGCGCCCCAGGGTGAGGCTCCGGTCTTCTTCGACCAGCCGATTGAGCGATTCGAAGACCTTGTCTTCATCCCCCTTGTTCGTGGCTTCGACCGAAAACGAAATGACACCGTGAGGAGCATCGGAGCCGATGATGGTCACCGGGTTCTTGTCGTCGCACAACGTATCGCCGCTGTGTGTGTCCTTGAGTTTCGGGATCGCGACGATCTCTCCCGGTCCCGCTTCTGTCGTGTCGTGGGTTTCTTCGCCGTTGATCTTCAGCAGTTTCGAGATGCGCTCCTTGGTGCCAGTGCGGGGATTGAGCAGCGTCATATCCTTGCTGATCCGACCCGAAACCACGCGCATGACCGAGAGCATGCCTGCATAACGATCGGCGACGGACTTGAAGACATAGGCGGCCACGGGACCGTCGGGGGTGAGTTCGACTTCTTCTTCGCCCCGCATGCCCTTGCGCGGTGGGAGCTGTTTGGAACTGGGAAAGATGCGGTCGATCGTTCCGAGAATGGATGCAGGACCGATGTTTTTGACCGCCGATGCGCAGAACACAGGCATGAGCGTGCCTTCGTTCAAGCCCTTGGTCAGCGTCTCGAGGAGTTCGTCGTTGGAGATTTGCCCGTCTTCGAGGTATTTTTCCATGATCGCATCATCGGCCTCCGCGATCGCCTCGATCATCTCGAGGCGTGCGCTTTCCACATCGAGGTCGTCCGGAGGATCGCCAATCGTAACGGTTCCGGAGGCATCATCCGGATAGGTATGAGCCTTGCCCGAGAGCAGGTCGACGAAGCCGGTGAAACTCTCACCGGCGCCGATCGGGAGGTGGAGCTTCACGGCGCGCACGCCGAGCAGTTCCTCGAGCTGGGCGGCCGCAGTGGAGAGATCTGCCCGCTCCAGGTCGAGTTTGTTCGCAACTGCGGCCACCGCAACGCCGCGTTCGCGGGCCTGCTGGAAGGCCCTTTCCGTTCCGACTTTCACTCCGTCACGGCCCGATAGCACCAGAAGCGCGCAATCGACCGCGTTGAGTGCGCCTTCGAGTTCGCCGGCGAAATTCGAATCGCCAGGGGCGTCGATCACGGTGAATGCGTCGCCGTCAAAGATGTAGGAGCAGATCGAAGCCGAGATGCTCGTTCTGCGGGTTCTCTCTTCGGGCAACCAGTTCATATAGGAGGAGCCTTCTTCGACGCTGCCCAGACGGCTCGTCACGCCGGCGGCCATCAGGAGTCCGTCCGCCAGAGTGGTCTTGCCATCGCCACCGTGTCCGATCAGCGCGTAGTTCCTGCTCAGTTCGGCATTGCCCATGATTCCTCCTATATGTGGCGTCGTCCGCTCCTAGCCCAGGCTAGTGAGTTGATTCGCAGTTGCGGTCGTGAATCAATCTGAGCCCCTCCTGTGTCAAGAAGGGCTCCACTCTTTCGATCGTGTCCGCTTCGGACGAGATCAGTCCTGCCAGTCCGCCGGTCGCCAGCACGCGCGCGGAATCGCCGATCTCTTTGCGAAGCCTGTGTACCATGGAATCGACCATTCCGGCGTAGCCGAATAACATGCCCGATTGCAGTGAATGGGTGGTATTGCGTCCGACCACCGAAGGTGGGCGCTCGATTTCCACGCTCGAGAGTCTGGATGCGCGACCGACGAGTGCGTCCAGGGAAACCAGGACACCCGGGAAGATGGCCCCGCCCACAAACTCGCCGTCGGCCGACACGCAATCGAAGCTGGTCGCGGTGCCGAAATCGATCACGATCGTCGGTCCGCCCAGAAGTTCCAGAGCCGCTACGGCGCCGACGATGCGATCGGCTCCGACTTCCCGCGGGTTGTCGACGCGAATAGGCATGCCCGAGCGGATGCCGGGTCCCACTACGAGTGGCCGGATCTCCAGGAGCTTCTGGCATGTGCGTTCGAAGATGGGGAGCAAAGCGGGGACGACGCAGGAGATGATCGCATGGTGCACGTCCGAAGTACTGACGCGGGCGATATCGAATAACGAGCGCAGAGTGGCCGCGCACTCGTCCGAGGTATCCTGGCGATGCGTTCCCAGGCGCCAATGATGCAATAGTGCCGAGCCCTCGAACAGGCCGAGTGCTACATGCGTATTGCCGATGTCGATGGTCAGTAACACCCGACCACTCCGCCTCCCTTGTCAGTCAAGATCACGACTGAGGTCACGCCGAAGCAAGGTCACGTCGCCGGCGAGGACTCGCTCGTGAGTTCCAGCGATGCTCAGCAGAAGTGCTCCTTCGCGATCGATTCCCTCGACCACGCCTTCGTACTCCCTGGGTACCCCTGGTCCGCCGATCCGAACCCTGTCCCCATGCATTCTGAAGTATTTCCGCCACTCATCCAACAAGAACCCGAACCGGCCTTTGTAGACCTCGCCGAGCTGAACCTCCAGATCGGCCAGAAGCTCCTCTGCGAGCCCGACCCGATCGAGAATACGGCCGCCCGCCATGCGCAAACTGGTCGCAATTGGCGTGAGTTCTGCCGGCAAGTCCGTGCTTTCCAGGTTCACGTTCAAACCGATTCCGAGAATGGCGCTCTGGACCTCGCTACCGTCGAGTTGCACCGGCAGGTTGATCCCGCATGTCTTGCGTCCATCCAGCAGCACATCATTGGGCCATTTGATCTCGACGCAGACGCTTTCGGGCAGGTGTCTTTCGGCAAGCCGGGCGACTGCGAGTGATGCGGCGAACACGAAGAAGTGCGTGTGTTCGAGTGCGATTCGGGGTCGCAGGACCAGGGACTGGTAGAGACTGCGCCCGCCGGGCGAGAAGAAGCTGCGTCCGAGCCGACCGCGACCAGCGGACTGGCGATCTGCGATCACCAGTGTGCCTTCAGGCGCTCCCAGCCGGGCCAGTTCTTCTGCCCGCAGGTTCGTAGAATCCAATTCGGCGTGGATGTCGAGTCGCGCGCCGAGCCAGCGCGTCGTCGGGCTCAGCTCGAAGAGGCTTCGTTCCATTCCAGCGCAATGTCCGCAGCGGTCGCGGAGTGGGTGAGCGCGCCGACCGAAATCTCATCGACTCCGGTCTTGGCGATGGCGCCCACGGTTTCAAGATTCACACCGCCACTGGCTTCGATCAGTAGCTTCCCATCGGCGAGTTCGACGATCTCTCGGGTGATCTCCGGCGGTTGGTTGTCGACCAGTAGCGCATCGGCTCCGGCCTCCATGGCTTCGCGCGCCTGTGCCAAGGACTCGACCTCGATCCGGATGCGCAGTTGGCGCGAAGCGCGCTCGAGTGCGCGCTCTACCGCGGCGCGCACACCGCCGACGGCTGCGATGTGGTTGTCCTTGATCAGGATGCCGTCGTACAGAGCGTGCCGATGATTGCGGCCGCCACCACATCGGACGGCGTATTTTTCCAGCGCACGCCATCCCGGCAGGGTCTTCCGGGTATCGACGATCTCGGCTCGGGTGCCCTGCACGGCTTCGCAATAAGTGTGGGTGAGTGTGGCGATGCCCGAGAGGCGTTGCAGAAAATTCAGCGCGGTTCGTTCGGTTTGCAAGATGTCGAGTGCTCGACCGCCTATCCGAGCGAGGATCGTATCGCTACCGACGGGATCACCATCGCGGACTCGTGCTTCGAAGTGCAGATCGAAGCGCTCGAAGATCTCACGTACGACCTCGAGACCACACACGATCAAGGGGACGCGCGCCTCGATGCGGGCGCTGCCCGACAATCCCTCGGGCAACACGGCCAGGGAAGTCGCGTCACCGGGACCGATGTCTTCGGCGAGCGCGGCATCGACCAGCCAGATCCAGTTGGATCGGGGAGGATGCTGTCCCTGCTCGACGTGTTCCACGGTTTCCGCGCCTCCGACCGCTCCGTGCGGTCGAGACGGAATTATACAGACACGACGCCTCTCAGGCGCTACTCGTCGACGTCGGCCTTCAGTCTGGCGATCTCCTCGCGGACCAGGCGCTCGGCCAGTTGAGGGACAATCTCCCAGATCGCGGCCTCGGTGCGAGCCGTAACCTCTCGCATCAGCTGCTCCTGTACCGCGCCGAAGGCTTCCCACGCGACCTTCTCGATCGCGTTGCGAACGTCGGCGGGATCGAGATGAATGCCCTGAGGTAGCGGGTTCAGATTGCCCTCGGGTGCGGGCTCCGGGGCGAAAAGATCCTCGGTGGACGGCAGCGCGGTATCCGCTTCCAGGCGCGCCGCGGCCGCTTCAAAGCTCCCCTCCGGGGACCTCTGGCCTGCAGCGATATCCTGCTCGGTGTCGAATTCGAGTTCGGGCTCGATCATGAGCGGGCCACCTTCGAGCGGTTGCGTATCGAGCGGCATCGCGTCGAGTGGTTCGGCTTCCAACGGTTCTGTTTCCCAAGGTTCCGTTTCGAGCGGTTCTTCTGCGAGAGGCTCGGCGTGAAGCGGTTCCACGGGGGTTGGCAGGGCTGGAACTGGGACGGTGTCGGTGTCGGCAATTGGCGAGAACATGGGCTCGGCCTCGAGTAGCGCCGCGTCCGTGCTCATCTGAACCGGAGCAAAGTCCGCGGGTGCCGTCGATGGCGCGGGTTCCGGGTCGGGCCAGGGAACGGCTTCGGCGATGGGCTGTCCGGCCCGGGCTCCCTCGACTGCCGTGTCGTCTTCGGGTCTGGCCGGCGCGAAAGCCGCCGAGCGGTGGAGTAACGGTAAATCCGAACTGCCGCTGTCATCGTTTGTGTTTGCAAAGGGATCTTCGGGAATCGTGTCGGCCAGCGGATCGGGCTGCCAGGCCGGAGCCTCCTGCATTGGGGCGACTGGGGGCAGCGGTGAGAGCGAAGTCTGTGGATCGAGGAAAGTGGTCTCGCTGTAGTCGACGGCTGGGGCCGGAGACTCGGAAGCTGCCCCGAAGACCCCGGTGTCGGTATTGGTCGTAGGTGCATCTCCAAACTCGAGATCTTCGAAGGAAAACTCCTCGGAGTCCGGCGTCGGGAGACCGGAAAGCGAGGGAACCGCATTCGGGTCCTCGACCAGGGGCTGTATCGCCGGTGTCGCACCCGCATGAGCGTGTGGAAGGGCTGACGGCGCGTTGAAATCGGTATTCGGAAGATCCGTCAGCAGGTTGGGATTCTCCTCTACCCAGTTCGGATTCTGGGCGATCGGTGCCGCGTGTGCCGCAGGTTGCGCGGCGAGCGGTTCACCCGATAGCGCTTCGTTGGGCAGGAACTCGGCCGGCAGCGGTTCAGCATCGATCAGCGGCTCGGCCGGGGTCATCTGAGCCACCGCGGGCTGCGGTATGGCGGTCACGGCAGGAGCTTCGGGCTGCGGTATCGCGGTCGTGGCAGGAGCTTCGGGCTGCGGTATCGCGGTCG
>JAAELY010000479.1 GCA_024226335.1 bacterium | reverse complement strand
TGGTCCATGACCGCGGCCACCGAATTGCAGGTTGTAACCTCGGCCCCCAGACGCTGTAGCTGCCTGGCGATGGCAAAGCAGGCCCTCTGGTTCTCATGGGCAACCAGCGCTCGCTGCCCATCGAGGAGTTGGGGGGAGCGAGTCGCCTTCGATGAGCCCCCGTCCTCCAGGAGCAGCACCCAAAACGAGAACTCGGTGCCGCGCGCGATCTCGCTTTCGACCGCAATTTCGCCCCCCATGAGCTCACAAAGCTGTTTGCTGATGGCCAATCCGAGTCCGGTCCCGCCGGCTTGACGGGCCCGGGAAACATCGAGCTGCGTGAACGATTGGAAGAGCCGTCCGATTTCCGCAGGCGAGATGCCGGGACCCGTATCCCGGACCCCGAATTCCAAGCGCAGGCTATCGCTATGATCATCGCAACGTGCAGCCTTCACCCGGAGCACGATCTCACCCTGCTCGGTGAACTTCAGTCATGGAAGACGCGCATCGCAGAGCCCACACCCGCCAACGGATTTTTGCGCTGGCACGGCGATGTGGAGGCACGCGCCGCAGTGTATGGAAACCGCAACCGATTACGATCGGGCGTCGGCAAGCAGGCCATGCGCAAGC